>CAZGQY010000105.1:0-2699 GCA_964528035.1 uncultured Methylococcaceae bacterium
AAAAGAAGACCTTCATCCTCGAGGATGTCCCGAGCGATCACATCAGTGTGGACACGGGAATCGGTCAATCGACTCCTCGAAATATCGTTGTCGTTCCCGTCGTCTACGAAGGGAAAGTCAATGGCGTTTTCGAACTTGGATCCTTTGAGCCGTTCTCGGACGAACATCTACAGCTCCTCAAGTTGGTCGGGAATACCTTGGCCATCGCGATCAACTCTGCCCATAATCAGGAGCGGTTATCGGTGACGTTGGAGACGTCCCAGAGTCAGGCGGAAGAGTTGCAGTCTCAGCAAGAAGAGCTCTCTGAGTCCAATAGGCAGCTGACGTCACAACAAGAAGAGTTGCGGGTCGCCAACGAGGAGTTGTCCGAACAGTCAAAGAGCCTGACTCGGTCTAAGCAGGAATTGCAGACCTCCAACGAAGAGCTGGCCGAAAAGTCCGTCCGACTCGAGCAGCAGCAGAGAGAGGTCGAGACGAAGAACCACAACCTCGTCATCATTCAGCAGGATCTCGAAGACAAGGCGCGAGATCTTGCGCTCGCCAGCAAATACAAGTCTGAATTCCTGGCCAATATGTCCCATGAGCTGCGAACGCCTCTGAACAGTCTATTGATCCTGTCGAAATCCTTCGCGAAGAATGGAACTGGCAACCTCACGCAGGATCAGGTCGAAGAGGCCGAGGTCATTCATTCCGGCGGTCAGTCGCTGCTCAACTTGATCAACGACATTCTTGATCTATCGAAAGTTGAGGCTGGAAAGCTCGAAATGACTCTGGAAGAAGTCGATCTTCGATCGTTTTCGAGCGACTTGGAGAGACTCTTTGCTCCGATCACTCGGGATAAGGGTCTCGGATTCGATGTTTGTCTGGAAGAGGGGATTCCGGACTCGATCACCACGGATGGTCAGCGTGCGCAACAGATCATCAAGAACCTGATTTCCAATGCGTCAAAATTTACAAGTGCCGGATCAGTGACACTAAAGATCGCCCTGGCCGCCGCCAATACGAAGTTTGTAGGCCACGCTATGGTGCCGGAATCCACCATCGCCATTTCAGTGGTGGATACCGGAATCGGCATACCGGAAGACAAGCAAAAACTGATCTTCGAGTCGTTCCAACAGGCCGATGGATCCACCAGTCGGCAATATGGCGGAACGGGACTTGGACTCACGATCTCTCGTGAACTGGCAAAGATGCTTGGCGGAGAGATACAACTCGAGAGCCAGCAAGGGGTGGGGAGTACGTTCACACTATTTCTTCCTTTGCAAGGCGCAATCAAGCACGCGGATCAGCCTGCGCCAGCGCTCGTTGTCGCTACGCCGGATTCGTCGAAGATCGCCAATTCATACCCAAGCGTTCACCCCGCAAGCAGTGCCGTCCGGACGAAGATTGCGAAGCTAAACCCGGCGCCATTTCCCGATGATCGCGACAACTTGCAGCCCAGCGACAAGTCGATCCTGATCATCGAAGACGATTCGAGTTTTGCGGAGATTCTCGCCAAGCTTGCGCGCAAGAAGGGCTACAAATGTTTGGTGGCCGTCGACGGTCAGACTGGAAGTAATTTGGCACGGACGCTTTCACCAAGTGCGATCCTATTGGATCTCGGTCTACCTGATATGGACGGCGTTCAGTTGTTGGATGATCTCAAATATGACGATCGAACCCGAAGCATCCCGGTTCATATCATCTCCGGCCAGAAGAGGTCGACGGCTGTATTGGCCAAGGGCGCTTTGGGAATGCTGACAAAGCCTGTGTCCGAAGAGCAGATCAACGACGTCTTCACCGGCTTCCAGAGTCTTTCTCAAAAGAGAGGGGGGAGAATCCTACTGGTCGAGGATGACACTGGCGGGGTCACCGCCATTCATGCTCTCCTGAAAGGCAGAGCTGCCGAGATCACGGTTGCCGAGACTGGGCAAAGAGCGCTCGCCCTCTTGTCATCGAGTTCGTTCGACTGTGTGATCCTGGATTTGGCGCTCCCGGATATTTCGGGATTCGATTTGCTGACAAAAGCAGAGCAGGACGATTCGATCAAGCTTCCGCCTGTTGTGGTATATACCGGTCGGGATCTGAGCCGAAAAGAACATGAGCAACTGCAAGCGCATGCTGCTTCCATCGTTGTGAAGGGGGCCGCCTCGCCGGATCGGCTCGTCAGCGAGGTGTCGCTGTTCCTTCACACGATCGAGAGCACGGTTTCTGTCGATACCCACAAACCATTGGAGAACCTGGCTAACCGGAATGTCCTTCTGGTGGACGATGACGTACGAAACAGCTTTGCCCTCAGCAAGGTGCTTCGCGAAGTGGGTCTGAAAGTGAAGTTGGCAGAAAACGGTCAAATGGCCTTGGATGTGTTGGCTTCCAACCGTGAAATCGAGCTGGTCGTAATGGACATCATGATGCCGGTCATGGATGGGTGCGAGGCGATCCAAAAGATTCGGGAACAAGATTGTTTTGCAGAACTACCGATCATTGCTCTGACTGCGAATGTACTGCCCGAGGACCGGGCGAAATGTCTGGACGTTGGAGCCAGCGATTATCTGTCCAAGCCGGTTGAAGAGGAAAAACTGCTGTCTCTCATCCAAGTGCTTCTAAGCGACGTCGCCGAGATCAGTCTGATTGAACACGGAAACGCCTAGCCAAATGCTCATGAAAGAAGCCGAGAACGAAACGATTGAAGTCGACCTGCTCTTGGAGGCAGCGTTCCA
>CAZGQY010000105.1:2799-14955 GCA_964528035.1 uncultured Methylococcaceae bacterium
AAGAAGCCGAGAACGAAACGATTGAAGTCGACCTGCTCTTGGAGGCAGCGTTCCAGCGATATGGATACGACTTTAGGAACTATGCAAGAGCAACAATCAAGAGGCGGGTCCACGCACTCGTCGAAGAAACGAAAAGCCAGAGTCCTTCCGCTCTAATTCCTGGGATCCTCCATGACAAGAGTCTATTCATGCGACTCGTATCGGCGCTGTCTGTGACAGTGACGGATTTGTTCAGGGATCCTCTGTTTTACAGGGAACTTCGGGAACAGGTTATGCCCACGCTTTCGACCTATCCCTATTTCAAGATCTGGCATGCGGGATGTGCGACGGGCGAAGAGCCCTATTCCATGGCCATCCTTCTCGAGGAAGAGAAGCTTTACCATCGCGCACGGATCTATGGGACTGACATGAATAACGATTCGCTGGAGAAAGCCCGAGCAGGTATATTCGATCTGAAGACGATGAAGCAAGGGCAGGCCAACTACGTCAAGTCAGGCGGACGCCTGCCCTTCTCAGACTATTACCACGCTGGTTACGGCGGTGCTCAGCTCGGCAATCGATTTTCAGATAATATTACATTCTCTCGGCACAATCTGACATCCGATAGTTCTTTTGGTGAGATGAACATGATCGTATGTCGCAATGTTCTGATCTATTTCAATCGGCAGCTTAAGGATCGGGTGCTCACGCTGTTTAGCGATAGCCTTTGTCACCGAGGTTTTCTTTGCCTCGGCACGAAAGAGAGCCTCCAATTCACTTGCCTCAAGGACAACTTCGAAGTGGTTTCGGAAGCCCAGCGTATCTACAGAAAATTGTGATCGATGTTTGATGCCATGCTCAAACACAGTGCAATCGTGATCGGTGTGTCTACAGGAGGCACAGAGGCGTTGACGACCCTCCTGCCTGCGCTGCCTGCCGATCTTTTTGCCCCGGTCACCATTGTTATGCATGTGGCGCAGGATTCTGACGGATTCTTGAGCAGGCATCTAGACAATTTGAGCGACATTTGCGTGAAGGAGGCCGAGGATGGGGAGCCGCTGAAGTCGGGGACCGTCTACCTGGCACCGGCTGGTTACCATCTGCTGATCGAAGAACATCGCTGTTTTGCATTGTCGGTGGATGATCCGGTCCGGTATTCGCGTCCATCGATTGACGTTTTGTTCGAGAGTGCTGCTGAAACATATCGAGACGAACTGATCGGCATCGTGCTCACTGGGGCGAATGGAGATGGTCGACGCGGGCTCGAAAAGATAAAGGCGCACGGTGGTTTCGTGATCGTCCAGGAACCGAAAACGGCAGTGGCCGACGTCATGCCAAACGAGGCGCTTGCAGCAGTCGAGGCGGACCAGGTCCTCCCCCTGCAAAAAATTGGCCCCTTCTTGGAACGATTGCACTTTTTACGCTTTCGCGAGGAGAAGTTGCAATGACGAGGGAGACTGCGGCCGGGTCACATAACATGCCGAAGGTGTTGGTTGTCGATGACCGTCCCGAGAATCTCGTTGCGATGAAAAACGTTCTCTCGGGAATGGATTTGGTGGTCGTCACCGCTATATCCGGAATCGAAGCCTTGTCGCTCATCTTGTCCCACGAGTTCGCGGTCGTTCTGCTGGATATTCAGATGCCCGAGATGGATGGATTCGAGGCGGCAACACTCATTCGCGGCAATGAGGACACTCAAAATCTCCCGATCATATTTGTCACAGCGGCGAGTGAAGATGAAGCCTGCTTTTCAGCCGCATATGAAACTGGGGCCGTAGATTATCTCACCAAGCCGATCAATCCTGATATCGTACGCGCCAAGGTGAGAATCTTCGTGGAGCTATATGATAAGAATCGCGCACTCGAGGCAACGGCAAGAGAACTCAAGGTCACGATCGATGCTCTAGAGCGCTCCAATCAGGAGTTCAGTGCTTTCGCGCACACGGCGGCCCACGATCTGAAGGCACCGGTTCGCCATATTGGGAATTTTATTCAGTTCTTTCTTGAAGATGAAGGTAAAGAGATCAGCCACTCCGGCCGGTCCCAGTTGGAAACAGTGCAGAGAGCTACCGATCGACTGACTAACATGATTGATAATCTGCTCGACTATGCCCGCGTCGACACAAGCACACGGGAATTTGAGACGGTCGATCTGGGCTCCGTTGTTGGACATGTAGTATCGGATCTTGAGGCGGTCATCGAGGAAGCTCATGCTCGTGTGGAAATCGGTGATCTGCCGACCATCAGTGGTGATGAGAGTCAGTTGTACCAGCTCTTTTTGAATCTCCTCGCGAATTCCGTCAAGTTCCGCCGGAAAGGGGTGGATCCGATCATCAAACTAACCGGCAAAGCCGTTTCGGATCCACCGGACGTGGATGAGAATCACGTGCCGATGTTTCGAATCTGCGTTGAAGACAATGGCATCGGGTTCGATCAGGCGTATATCGATAAGGTATTCCAGCCGTTCAAGCGGTTGACTACAAAGGCCAAGTTTGAGGGCTCCGGAATCGGTATGGCCACCGCCCAGAAGATCGTCGCCCGTCATCATGGTTCAATTACGGCCAAGGGTGTCTCGGATCAAGGCTCGACATTCATCGTCACCCTGCCAGCAATAGGTACTGTGAAGAACGCCACGAGTCGGAGAGCATAAAAAAGTGGGATATAGATTTTGAAAAATCACGCCGCTATTTTCATTGTCGGTTCTAGTTTTTGCGCTTTTTTCTCGATCTTCAAGCCTGGATGCCAGCGTTCAAAACGACCGTGTAACTCGTCATTCAACACTGCCGTTCTCATTTATAATAAATAGTGCGCGCCTTCATGCGTCCATTGCATTTGCTGTTTTTTCACCATCCGTTTGGCAATGACCTTATTAATTGTCGACTCTACAAAACTCGTGGAAATGGTTTCGCCATAGCGCCACTTCTCACCATAATTGGGAATTAGATGTCGATTATTTCGGATGTAAGTATCGAATTTGGCTCTAATGTGTAAGCGTCCGTCGGTACCATCTATTGAAATGGTTGTGAACTGATATTTGAAGTGGTGACGGAACAACTTGTCCTGGAGATTAACAGCGCAAAGTCTTTTTTGAATGAAAATCATCAGGATATTCTGGCTAATTTTGATTCCAACATTGTCAAATTTCGCAAAAAGAGAAAAATCATAATGACAACCGGAGCACTGGACGACCTGGACAGAATAGGCTCCGAAGATGAACCAACGGAATAACAATTCAAGGTCCAACAGAAAAATAATAACAAGATTCTATTCCAACAAATGTATATAATTTTAGGCCCATTCCAGATAGGAAGAAAGACTAGTACTTTACAAATAGCAATAGTTTGCTTAAAGTAATAACCAACTGCCCCCTTGTGAAGTTGATTCAATGGAGCTTGGGGAGAAAGAACCGCCTTCGGGCGGTTTTTTCAATTCTACGCCAAAGATTTGTGAGGCCGTAATTGCGCACTATTGTCTATATAGACGGATTCAATTTGTATTTTGGCAGCCTCAAAAATACATCTTGGAAATGGCTCGATATTGCTGGGTTAGCAACACTGCTCTGCAAGGAACAGAACCCACAAAGTGTGTTCCAGCGTATAGAGGCGACCGGTTGGGGACAATGAAGCTCACCTGATCATACAATGACTTCACAAAGAAAGGATAATAGGTTATCGTTTCTTAGTAAATGGTTAAAGAAAGGATCGTTTCGTACGTGAAAACAAAGGTCGTTGCAAAACGAGCGGGGAAATTTGTCCAAACAGTGGCTGGTGGCGAGCACATACGGGCATTTATACCCCCAGAATTACCGCCCGAACCGCCCCTGGAATTGGATCGATATTACGGATTGATCGAAGAAGCTAACCGAGCGCTCGGCCGTCTGGATGGTGTTACCTCAATCCTGCCGGATACGCCGCTTTTTCTTTATATGTATGTAAGAAAAGAAGCGCTACTATCCTCACAGATTGAAGGGACACAATCGTCACTGTCGGACTTGTTGCTGTTTGAGAGCAATGAAGTGCCCGGAGTTCCCCTGGATGATGTACTGGAAGTATCCAATTACGTTGCAGCGATGGAATTCGGATTGGAGCGACTACGAAGCGGTTTTCCATTGTCATTGCGACTGATCAAAGAAATTCATGCGGTGTTGCTTACAAAGGGGAGGGGAGCAACCATGCAACCCGGGGAGTTTCGGCGAAGTCAAAACTGGATCGGCGGAACTCGTCCGGGTAACGCAACATTTGTACCTCCACCACCGGATCGGGTGATGGATTGTATGGGGAAATTGGAAACCTTCATCTATGCGGAGAATCCGAGCTTACCAGTCCTGGTTAAAGCGGCAGTAATTCATGTTCAGTTTGAATCAATTCACCCATTCCTGGATGGAAACGGCAGGTTAGGGCGGCTGCTGATTACCTTTCTGTTGTGTGCAAAAGGGGTCCTAGAAGAACCTCTTTTGTATTTGAGTTTGTTCTTTAAAAACAATCGGCAGCAATACTATGATCTGCTTCAGAGTGTGCGTGAGCAAGGCGATTGGGAATCTTGGCTGGAATTCTTCTTACAGGGCGTCAAGGACACTTCAGATCAAGCCGCAGAGACTGCCCGACAAATTCTTGATCTATTTGCGAAGGACCGAGCACAGATTGAAAAGCTTGGCCGCCCGGCTGCTTCTGCATTACGAGTCCATCAATATCTTCAAACGAAACCAATCCTATCCGCACCGGCAGCTGCGAAAGCGTTAACGCTCACCGCACCAACGGTACGGAAGTCCGTAGATCATCTGTTAAAGCTGGGCATTGTGCGAGAAATTACGGGGAAACAAAGGGATCGGTTGTTTGTCTATGCTGGCTATCTAAATATTCTTAACCAGGGAACAGAGCCACTGTAGTAAATGGTCAACAATTCCCGCTGAAAGAGTATAGAATAAATGACATCGGACAACAGAGCGTTACTGCTTCCATCTAAGCGGTAACTCGAATCTAAAAATCGCGCCGGTTTCGTCGTGCGGTTTTGATTCCGCCCAAATATTACCACGATGCAAGCTGATAATTTCTTTGCAAATTGATAAGCCTAGACCGGTCCCGCCGGCGTTGCTATCCGTTTTACTGCTCTGGACAAATTTATCGAAAACCGTTTCTAACTCGGACTCGGAAATACCGATCCCTTGATCGGTAATATTGAATACAATACCCGCCGTTTCTGTTCCATCAGTTTTTCGTCTTCCGGACGATATCTGTTTGTTCTCAAGGAAAATGTGAATGGCATTCCCAGGTACGGAAAATTTAATCGAGTTCGATATCAGATTATTGATGACTTGTGCTATTTTATTTTTGTCAAATTCGGCGATGGTGGTGGTGCATGACGCTGCCGACTCCAGGTTTAATTTGATGTCCTTGCTGCTCAGTTGCGCCCAATTTTCTTCGATAATTTGTTTGGTTAATGCCAATAAATCATGCTCTTCGAATTCATAAGGCATTTTGCCGGATTCATATCTCGATAAATCCAGTAAGTTATTTAATAAAACCAATAACCGCTCCCCGCTAGAATGTATATTCTTTAGGAATCTTTTCAATTTTACATCACGTTCTGGCGGTTGCTTATTCAATTGCTTTAACCCGAGATTCGAAAAACTCAAAATGCCATGCAGCGGTGTTCGTAGTTCGTGTGACATATTGGCTAGAAAATCCGATTTAGCCTGATTCGCGATTTCAGCGTTTTCCTTTGCCTGAATGAGATCTTGTTTTTGCTCGTTAAACAATTTCTGTAGGTGATCCCGTTGTTTTTCTAATTCAGCGAAAGATTTTTCTTGTAGCCGTTTATATTCGTTGATATCACTCACGGATAGCATGATCGATTGAATCTGATCGCGGTCGTCCAATACCGGCCGACAAGTTAATCGCGCCCAGAACCAAGATCGTTCATCGTTGACTGATTCATCCGCGGCGCTTGGTGTCGATGCCGGGATATGCACACACAGGCGTAATTCGCCAGTTTGCCCTTTTTTCGTTTTGCGAATTTTAGACAACAACAGGTGATACCTATCCTGGTCAGGCATTGCTATAAAGGCAGACAAGGAATGGTGGATAAGAAGATGCTGCTGCTGCGGAGTATCCAACATCTTCTGAAAAGTCTGGTTTGTTTTAAGGATAACGCCCTTTGGATTAATCGTTAGATAGCCGACGGGTGCCAAATCGTAGAGTTCAATATATTGATCCCGCGCCTCAACCAACTCCTCCTGGGTGAGACGCAAGTCCTCGTTCTGAATTTCCAGTTCGATTTGGTGAGTGCGCAGATCGTAGAGTAACCGCGAAGGTTCTTCCGGTAACGTCTGTTTGCTTTTTTGCGATTCGCTGTCGAGTTTCGCTTGCGCACGGTTGCGCAGGCGGTCGAGCGTCACCGCGTTGTTGTCGTTTTTGGCCACGAAGTATTTTCCGATCCTAACATATAAGCCCGAATCCGGTCATCCTGGGATTATTAAGCCACTGGCTAAGCGTTAAATTTTTTATCAGGCACTTGGAGATCCTCATTTTCACGCAAGTTTGTTATACAGGTCAACCTGTTTCGTCGTCAGAGGGTATCCGTTCACGGTTGTCAGTTGACAGTTTTTCGATGAGCCCTGCAGCACCCGAATATTATTAGCATTGATTCTAGCGCGACCGTATCACCGCCTGAAATTACTGATTCCACCTATAATTTGCGGCTCAAAGCAGCGCTCACCCATTCCCTCGGAGACAACATTTCATCAACCGTGAACGGCTATCTAAAATGTATATCGGTTAGTATCGCGCCGAATGCGGTCTGCTGACGAAAAAATTTCGAAAAATCGTCAAAAACTAAGGGCTCTAATCGATAGTTGCATTCTGCATTCGAAAGTAGTAGTTTCCTAAAAATTGTAAAATTTTACTGGACCATAAGTTAGGATGACAGAGGAAAAACCGCGCCGAAAAAAGGCGCCCAGCCAAAAGGCTCAACGAAAGGTGGCTGCCAAATCCAAACAACCCCTTTCAGATAAGTCGTCTAGCGCCAGTTTTCCGATCGTTGGCATGGGTGCCTCGGCCGGGGGGCTCGAAGCTTTCGAGTCTTTCTTCAAAGCGATGCCGGCGGAGAATGGTATGGCCTTTATCTTGGTTGCACACCTGGCGCCATCGCACGTCAGCCTGCTGCCAGAGTTGTTACAAAAGGCGACTGAAATGCCGGTTTTTCCGATCGAGAACGGCGTTTCAGTAAAGCCGAACAGTGTCTACGTGATTCCACCCAATAAGGAGCTGCACATCCTTCATGGTACGCTCCATCTAATGGAGCTCAGCAAACCCCGTGGCTCTAACCTGCCAATCGATGTCTTCTTCCGTTCATTAGCCGAGGATCAGCATGCTAACGCGGTCGGCATCATTTTCTCCGGGACCGGCACCGACGGCACGATGGGACTGAAAGCCATTAAAGGCGAAGTGGGGATGGTGATGGTCCAGGACGAACAGTCGGCTCACTACGACGGTATGCCTCGCAGCGCAATCGCCACCGGTTTAGTGGATTTCGTTCTGCCACCGAACGACATGCCAAAGCGGTTAATCGGCTACACCGAACGATCGGGAAGTAACACAAGTCCTCACCTTGTGCCAACAAAAGAAGGCATTCCTGATGCGTTGCAGAAGGTTTTCATCATATTACGCAGCCGCACCAACCATGATTTTTCGCATTACAAAATAAATACCATCTGTCGGAGAATTGAACGACGGATGAATCTGCACCGCTTGGACAATATCGCTGACTATATCCACTATCTCCAGGAGAATGCCAGTGAAGTGGACATTCTGTTCAAGGAGTTACTGATCGGTGTTACCAATTTTTTTCGCGATCCCGAAGCGTTCGAGTCGCTGAAGAATATGCTGCCGTCGTTGCTCGACAATAAATCGAACAACGATACAATACGCGTATGGGTGGCCGGTTGCGCGAGTGGCGAAGAGGCATACTCGATCGCCATTCTGCTAAAGGAGCATCTAGACGAAACCCAGCGTCACTTCAATGTTCAGATCTTCGCCACCGATATTGATCAGGATGCAATCGTTGTTGCCCGCGCTGCACTCTACCCGTCGAGTATTATCGTCGACGTGGCTCCAGAACGCTTGAAACGCAACTTTATTCAGATGGATACCGGCCAGTATCGGATAAATAAGGCGATTCGCGAAATGCTGATCTTTGCGCCCCAGAACATTATCAAGGATCCACAGTTTACTAAATTGGATCTACTTTGCTGCCGCAATCTGCTCATTTACTTCGGTTCGGAGTTACAGAGAAAGTTATTGCCGATATTTCACTACAGTCTGAAACCGGGCGGCCTTTTGTTCCTCGGGAGTTGCGAGAGCATCGGCCAGAATTCAGACTTGTTTAAATCCGAGCACAAAAAATGGAGAATTTTCCGGCGCAAAAGCAATATGACGGGTATCCATCACACGCCGTTATTCAACCTGTCACCTTCACCCATAGGCAATGAAAATCCCAACGGATCAAGCGGCGCAAATATTATTAACCAGGCCGAAGAGCTCAGTGCTTTGCAATTCATTGAGACCATTCTATATCAGAGCGATACCCCACCCTGCGCGATTATCGACCATTTGTCGAATATTGTCTTTATCCACGGCCGCACCGGTCACTTTCTCGAACCAGCAGAAGGCAAGATTAGCGCTAACATTCTGGAGATGGCGCGATCAGGGATAAAGGAAGAACTGGCCGCCGCAATCCATAGCGTCGATATCCGCAAGGAGGAGGTGAGTTGCAAAAGCCTAAAGGTGCAATACGATGGAAGTTTACTGAATATCGACCTGACCGTTAGGGCCGTGCTCGGACAGAACGGGTTGCGGGGGCTGAAGATGGTTATTTTCAAGGAAATCAAAACGACTGAGAAAAGGAAAACGCTGCGGAAAATCGGTAAATCGAATAAAAAAGGGGATAAGGCCGTGGAGGAACTCGAACGGGAACTCCAGTCTAACCGTGATCATCTGCAGTCCATGATTGAAGAACTGGAAACTTCCAACGAAGAGTTGAAATCGACTAACGAGGAGCTGCAATCCACCAATGAGGAGCTGCAGAGCACCAATGAAGAGATGGAGACCTCCAAGGAAGAGCTGCAATCCCTCAACGAAGAGTCGACAACGGTCAATGCCGAGCTACAAAGCCGCATCGAGGAGTTGTCCAAGGCCAATGACGACATGAAGAACTTACTCGACAGCACACAGGTAGCAACTATTTTTCTCGACACCGACCTGTGCATCCGCCGCTTCACACCGATGGCGAACGGTATCATCCCTCTGGCCGGAGTTGATACGGGTCGCCCGATCAAACACTTCGCGACGAATCTGATCGGCGTCGACTTGACGGAATACGCACAACAAGTGCTCGATAACTTGGCGCCAAAGCAGGTCGAGGTACAGTCCAACGACGGCCACACATTCCAAATGCGCGTACATCCCTACCGCACCGTGGCCAACGTCATCGACGGCGTGGTGATTACCTTCGACGATATCAGCGAACGCAAGCAACATGAACAGATTTTGGAGGAAAGCGAGGCAAGATATCGGATGCTGGTAGAGAACTGGCCGTTCTGCATCCATGAAATCGATCTTGAAGGTCGTTTGGTTTCAATGAATAGCGCCGGCTTAGAGATGATGAATGTTGAAGATGAAAATAAAATCAAAGGCATGCCTTATTTGAAAGTAGTCAGTGAAGCAGACAGAAAACATATCAGTCCCTTACTGCAACGGGCCATCAAAGGGCAGTTGATGGAGTTTGAGTTTAAAGCTGAAAACGGCTGTTATTATCAATCTTCGTTCGTCCCCGTCACCGACTCAAACGATGCGGTCATTATGTTGATGGGCCTGACTCAAGATATCTCCGAACGCAAGAATGAAGAGCATCATCGACGCGCTCAATTAGATCGGTTCGCGCAAATCTTTGATACGATACCGGATGCGCTGGGCATGAAGGACACAAATGCCGCCTACACGATGGCTAACAAAGCCTTTTGCCTCTTCTTGAACAAACGCAAAGAGGAAATCATCGGCAAGACCGATGACGATCTTTTCTCTCAGCATGATGCGAAGAAATGCCGAAAATTTGACGCAGAGGTGGTGCAAAACGGCCGCGAACATTCCGGGGTTGAAACTATTACCGGCGCGCAAGGCAAGCATCAAGTGCGGATCACCCGAGTGCCGATTTACGATGAAAAGACCGAGGAAACGAAGATATTCGTTGCGATGCGCAAGCTGTCTGAAGAGGAACATTGAAGAGGTTGAGATGATAATCGACCAAGCCATTATGATCGCGGATCAATTAAGGGATCCCTAAAAAATGTATTGGACCCAACATCAAGGAGATTGAAATATTAGAGATCATGAGTCAACGAGACGATACCAAAACCAAACTTGACGAGCTGCGCAAGCGAGCCGAGGCGAAGCTTAACGATGAAATCCAAAACAGGGAGGAAGTTCGGCCTGAAGATATACCTCGGTTGCTATTCGATCTGCACACCCATCAAATAGAGCTGGAAATGCAGAACGAGGAGTTGCGCCAAACTCAGGAGGCGTTGGTTGAGGCACACGCCCGATATGTTGAGCTCTACAATTTGGCCCCGATAGGTTATCTCACGATCAACGCAAAGGGACTCATCCTGGAAATAAATCTGACCCTTGTGAAGATGCTCGAAAGCGAGCCGTATTTACTCCTCGAACAACCCTTTTCCAGCTTTGTTGTAAAAGCGGCGCAAGATACTTATTACATGTTTATTTCACAGCTTTTCAAGACGAAAAAACAGCAAAGCTGCGAATTGCGGATAAGAACGCACGAGCGCATGCCGGCAGGAGAGGTCACGAAAAATATCGGTGGCGAGGAAAAATCCCGATTCTGGGTGAGAGTGGATGGTCGGCCGTTGTTGGACGACAGCGGTGAGGTCGACAAGGTTAATCTGTCCGTCTGTGATATCCGTGACTATAAGCAGGCGAGAGACAAATTAGAACATCTTGCCACCCACGATCAATTGACTCATCTCCCCAACCGTTATCTGATGGAAACAGAATTGAACCAGCGTATCAATGCGGCCAAACGCTTCGAAGAACAACTGGCTATTCTGTTCATCGATTTGGATCATTTCAAGGTGATAAATGACACCATGGGCCATGAGCATGGCGATATTCTGTTACAAAAAGTTGCGAAACGCCTTTCGGCTCAACTCCGGGACTATGATACGGTCGCTCGTTTTGGCGGTGATGAATTTGTCCTGTTGATGCCACAGATACGCGACACTACCGAAATTGCTGCGGTTGCGGATAAAATAATAAGAGAATTTTCCAATGTTTTTCATCTCAATAAACAACAGGCTTTCGTAACAGCCAGCGTTGGGATTAGCTTATACCCTGACGATGGAACAACAGTCGGTGAGTTATTACAAAACGCCGATGCCGCCATGTATCGGGCGAAAGATGCGGGTCGAGATCGTTATTGTTTCTTTACCCAGATAATGAATGATGAACTACGCCGCCACCAATTGATCACATCCGAGTTAAGGATATCTCTCGCACGTCAGGATTTTAGTCTTTATTACCAACCACTGGTCGATGCCCAATCGGGAAGCATTAAATGCTGTGAGGCATTGATTCGCTGGATTTCGGCCGATGGGGAAACAATATCTCCAGCAGAGTTCATCCCGGTCGCGGAGAAATCAGAGCTAATCAACCGAATCGGTGAGTGGGTAATCAACGAAAGCTGCCGCCAGAAAGCCGAGTGGAAAGAAAAAGGATTGGCGGGTATTCGCATCGATATTAATTTATCCGGAAAACAATTTCTTCAGCACGATATTTTTACAGTGCTTATGCGCTCATTGGAGAGCTACCACCTGACAACATCAGATATCGGTATTGAATTGACTGAAAATGTATTGATCGAGGCGGTCGAGCACAATCTATCCAATCTGAGGCAGCTCGATAAAGCCGGTATCCAGATTTCGATTGATGATTTTGGTACGGGCTACTCCTCACTCAGCTACCTTAGGCGTTTTCCTGTACACAATCTGAAGATAGATCAGGAATTTGTTCGCGATGCGCCACACCATGAAAACGATCGATCTATTATGGAAGCGATTGTTGCGGTCGGTCACCGCCTTGGACTTAAAGTGGTCGTTGAAGGGGTCGAAAC
>CAZGQY010000106.1:0-14889 GCA_964528035.1 uncultured Methylococcaceae bacterium
TTCCCTGCCGCATACACTTCCTCCACAGATCCCCCATAGAGGGCTGTTTCAATTTAGGGGCAAGTAGTTACGTCTTTTTTTAAATACCTTGTTATTGTTTTATATATCATTTAGCAACCACTCAGCGTAAATTACCCGTGGCTATGAATCATTGATTATTGGGGCTTGTGCAACACGAGGTATTACAGCAGAGTATACAAAGACGTATTGTCGCGTCCCGAACAATCAATAACTTAACCCTAAAGAGCGAGCTTTTAATAATATGGGAAAGATTGACGCAGGATTATTGTTTGTCTTCACGGCGTAGCAACAGGCGCATAGCAGGGCTACGCAACTGTTGCTACGCCGTGAAGACGGACAAAAAGACAAGTCAAGATTCGTATATTATTGAATCCTCGCTCCTAACCACCCAACTGACTGAGTAGACGCATTTTTTAAATAAAAATCAATTATATCGAGCTTAATAACTATACAAGGACAGCTGATGACTAATCCTACCACCCCCCTGTATTATGCTGACTATCTACAGTTAGATGTTCTGCTTGATTCACAACATCCCGCCAGTGCCAGACACGGCCAACCCGCCCATGAGGAATCTCTGTTTATCATTACTCATCAGACCTACGAGTTGTGGTTCAAACAAATCCTACACGAGTTGCATTCAATTCTAAGGCTGTTTGAATCGACCCCACTACAGGAATCCGAGCTCAATATAATCATCGACCGCCTTCGCCGGATCGTTCATATTCAACGAGTCATTAATCAACAACTATTAATAATGGAAACCATGACTCCTCTGGATTTTCTGGATTTTCGTGATTTTCTCACCCCCGCATCCGGCTTCCAGAGCGTCCAGTTTCGAGAAATCGAGATACGCCTGGGCTTATCACATCACAAGAAAGCAGTAAGCTTTGGCCGTTTCAATGAGATTGACCGTGACTTTCTTTGCAAAATTGCCAATGAAAAGTCCTTATTTGAGCGATTGGATCAATGGCTATCGAGAATGCCGTTTTTAAAATTTGAGGATTTCGATTTCTGGACGCAGTACAGTAACGCAGTCGAAAAAATGCTAAATCGTGACCAGAAAACCATAAAAGAAAATCCACATATGAACGATACCGAAAAATCTGCAGAGCTAGTTATATTGCAAAATACCCGGCAAAGTTTCGAATGTCTTTTCGATGCCAGGCTTTATAGACAACTGCAGCAAAAAGGTGATTTTCGACTCAACCATTCTGCAACACTAGCTGCATTGTTTATCCAGCTATACCGAGGCGAACCTTTGCTTCAGGCACCCTTCAACCTGCTGAAGCAACTGATGGATATAGATGAACAATTGACTGCCTGGCGAAGTGGTCATGCGATCATGGTGCAACGGATAGTGGGTACAAAAATCGGCACCGGTGGCTCCAGTGGCCATAATTATCTCAAATCCACTATTAATCGAAACAGAATTTTCAACGATCTGTTTAATTTATCAACCTATCTGATTCCAAGATCACAATTGCCGAAGCTTCCAGACCACCTGAAAAAGTATCTTGGCTTTTATCAACCGAGAAAGTGAGCACCACAAGGGTTTACATGAAAAATGCTTGCACACAAGAAAACGCCGCAGCAACACAGTCCTGTTATTGCCACGGCGCAGAAGTGCGTCGATGTGAAAAAATCATCCCATATTCCTGGGTGCAGTCCAGGCACCCGGATTTCACCATGAATTCATCCTTGATAAATGCATTCCGATTGCTTGTCTGGATAACTCTTTCAGTACCTATACTACCGACTAGTTTATTTAAATACTGTCAGAAATTACCATAAAAAATATGAATTATTCACATTTTTAACGGGTGAATTTCAAATTCATTAATATCAAACTCTCCGTGTGAACCCAATTACAATATCCACTATGGAGAAATTCAAACAATCGGTTTATCGTAACGATGGTAAAAATTCCTTGCTCCTTAATACAAATTATTTCGACAAACTAACGATATGATCCACAGCGGACTTGACATCATCGTCACTCAAGCCCGCGTTTCCACCTTTGGGAGGCATCATACCAGTACCTCCCTGGAATCCGTCGATTGCGTGGCTATATAAAGTATCCGTACCTTGTGCCAAGCGGGCAGCCCACGCCGTTTTATTTCCGATTTTTGGGGCACCGGCAATGGCATTGTCGTGGCACATAGCACAAGATTTACTGTAAATTGCTTTGCCGTCTGCAAATACCGTGTTGCTGAATAGCAAAGTTATAAATCCCATAGCGGTAAATTTATTCAAGATCATAGTCTGGCCTCCTAAATATTGCGGATAATCAATTGAGTAACCTTAAGTTACAGCTCTATGATAGTGCATACCAGTGATTGTGTCAGGCCAATAAATATTCTTTAATTGTAACTACTCGCCCCTCTATGGGTGATCTGTTCCGGAAGGCGCCGTAAATACATCCTTGTAGGCTTGGATGCGGCTTCCCTGCCGCATACACTTCCTCCACAGATCCCCCATAGAGGGGTGTTTCGATAGGAAGGCAAGAGTTACCTTTAATTCTAAAAGAAAAATTGACTTCGAAAACTACAATCAGACCACTATGAGAATAAGGAGCGAGGTTTTAATAATATGCGAAAGATTGACGCAGGATTATTGTTTGTCTTCAAGGCGTAGCAACAGGCGCATAGCAGGGCTACGCAACGGTTGCTACAACGCAGTAGACGGACTATAAGACAAGTCAAGATTCGTATATTATTGAATCCTTGCTCCTAAGGTCACTTTTAAACAACAGTTGAGGCAAAAGAAAACGCCGAAGTGGGATTCGATGGGGACCGATCCACTCCGGCGCAAGAGCTGAGGAGGTTAGATATAATGCTACTATTTGGAAACGCAATTGCGCTCCCGGTAAATCGAGGGACAATCCTTTGCCCGTTCTGAATTCCTTTGATTGTTATGATAACCCTCTGTCTCTTCAAATTCTGTCAGCTATTACCGAAAAAACTGTGAACTATTCACCTTATGTCCTTGTCCTGATACAGGCACAATACAATCGTTACTCTGTCCAGGTTGTATTGACCGGAATATTAGCCGATAAGCGACCATCTGCGTGTTGCACCCGCTTGACTCGCGCAACTAGTCCAACGCTGCACCTGGCAACCGACCACTTCTGACTCGTTCTACTTATCCCAAAACCTTAGAGCCTTAAAAAAAAGCGGGCTCTAGGCCCGCCTGGATCGCTGGCCGCTTAATCCCAATTTAACGCACCACCTGTTTGATATTCTGTTACTCGCGTTTCAAAAAAGTTTTTTTCTTTCTTTAGATCTAAAATCTCACTCATCCATGGAAATGGATTACTCGCTCCCGGATACTGCTCAGGCAACCCTATTTGTGAGCATCGACGATTAGCTATAAATTGAAGGTACTCCTCAAACATCGAAGCATTCAAACCAAGTACTCCACGTGGCATTGTATCCTTTGCATACTGGGTTTCTATTTCTACGGCTTCCCGAATCATTTGAGCCATTTCATTTTTGAATAGCGAATCCCACAAATGTGGATTTTCTAATTTGATTTGATTTATCACATCAATACCAAAATTCATATGCATGGATTCATCACGCAGTATGTACTGAAACTGTTCGGCGGTTCCTGTCATCTTATTCCGCCGCCCCATAGATAATACCTGCACAAAACCAACATAGAAGAATATGCCTTCGAACACGACATAAAAGGCGATCAATTCGCGCAATAATTTTTGATCATTCTCCGGTGTACCGGTATGAAAATCCGGATCACTCAAATGTTGAGTAAACGGTAATGCCCATTCTGCCTTGCGAGCAACAGCCGGTACTTCACGATACATATTAAAAACTTCGCCTTCGTCCATACCCAAAGATTCCACTACGTATTGATACGCGTGGGTATGTACTGCTTCTTCAAAAGACTGACGCAGCAAATACTGCCGACATTCCGGATTCGTTATATGGCGATAAACCGCGAGTACAAGGTTGTTCGCAACCAGCGAATCGGCAGTGGAAAAAAACCCGAGGTTTCGCATAATGATCATACGCTCATCTGGAGTAAGCCCATTCTTATCTTTCCACAGCGCAATATCTGCGGTCATATTAATTTCCTGTGGCATCCAGTGATTTGCGCAGCCATCCAGATATTTCTGCCAGGCCCAATCGTATTTAAATGGAACCAGTTGATTTAAATCTGCCCGACAATTGATGATTTTTTTATCGTCAACACAGATTCTTTCCGCACCCATCTTCAGGTCTTCAAGACCGATATTACCTTGCTCGGTAAGTTTTTCTTTTTGCTCCTGTAACTGACCAAAATACCCATCGATAGGCGGTTCGGATAATTTTTGCGTGTCTGTATCAATATCTAATACTGGAACAAACGTAGACTGGCTCTCCGTATTAACCACCGAACCGGGATTGAAATGTAAAATCTGCTCTGCATTCATTCGTTCCGAATGCAACGCATCTTCTCCAGGTTTTTTACGTTCACCGAGCGGGTCATCCCAATTTAGCATTTTTTAATCTCCAGTTTTTGGTAGGGTGAATCGATGGGTCTACTTCAAAATCCGAATAAGGCGTATCCAAAATTACTGACAAGCCTCACAATCCGGATCGAGAATCGAACAGGCTTTAGGGGCTTCTTCATCAGTTTCCAATTGCACCGCGTTTAAGCGGCCATCTGCAAGTGTGCTTTTTTCAACATGAGTGGCGCCCATACTTCTAAGGTAATATGTGGTTTTCAATCCACGTATCCAGGCTAATTTATACAATGAGTCCAGCTTTTTACCGTCTGGGTGCGACATATAAAGATTCAACGACTGCCCTTGATCGATCCATTTTTGCCGCCTGGAAGCAGCTTCAACCAGCCACCGGGGGTCAATTTCAAAAGCTGTCGAATACAACTGCTTCAACTCCTCTGGTACTCTTTCTATACGTTGAACGCTGCCATCATAATATTTAAGATCATTAATCATGACCTCATCCCATAAATTCAAATGTTTCAAATCCGCGACCAGATACGGGTTAGTCACCGTAAATTCACCGGACAAATTGGATTTCACAAATAAATTCTGATAAGTCGGCTCGATCGATTGCGATACACCACATATATTTGAAATGGTTGCAGTTGGTGCAATGGCCATGGTGTTGGAATTACGCATGCCCACTTTTTTAACACGCTTGCGCAAAACATCCCAATTTAGAGTTTGGCTTTCATCAACATCCAGGTATTCACCACGGGCCTTTTTCAAACGTTTTAATGAGTCAATGGGCAAAACACCCTGACTCCACAGTGAATCTGGGAATGAGGAATATTGACCACGTTCTTCAGCAAGATCACTTGAGGCTTTTATCGCAAAATAGCTCACGGCCTCCATGATAAGATCGGAAAATTCTACTGCACTTTCAGACGCATAAGGTCTTCGTGTCGTATACAAAGCATTCTGAAAACCCATAATGCCGAGACCAACCGGTCGATGACGCATGTTTGAGCGCCTGGCCTGCGGAACACTATAATAATTATAATCAATCACGTTATCCAACATCCGCATCGCCGTAGATATGGTTTTTTCGAGTTTTTCCATATCCAGTCCATTTTCAGAAACATGCGCAGCAATATTGACCGACCCAAGATTACAAACGGCTATTTCTGTATCCGAGGTATTCAGTGTAATTTCTGTACACAGGTTGGAACTGTGCACAATTCCGCAATGCTGTTGAGGCGAACGCAGATTGCAGGGATCCTTAAAAGTAATCCACGGATGGCCTGTTTCAAATAACATGGAAAGAATTTTTCGCCACAAACCAAGTGCCGAAACTCGCTTGAAATGAATAATTTCCCCCAGATCGGCTTTTTCCTCGTAGCGTACATAAGCCTTCTCAAACTCCAATCCAAAGAGGTCGTGAAGATCTTTCGTGTCGTCCGGAGAGAACAAAGTCCACTCCTTATCTTCCGCCACCCTTTTCATGAATAAGTCCGGAATCCAGTTGGCTGTATTCATATCATGTGTACGACGCCGATCATCCCCGGTATTTTTACGCAGCTCCAAAAACTCCTCGACATCCAGATGCCAGGTTTCCAGATATGCACACATCGCGCCTTTACGTTTTCCACCCTGATTAACAGCAACCGCAGTATCGTTAGCAACTTTAAGAAAGGGTACAACTCCCTGCGATTTGCCATTAGTACCCTTAATATGCGCGCCCATTGCACGCACCCGAGTCCAGTCATTACCCAACCCACCGGCATACTTAGACAACATGGCATCGTCTTTAATAGCACTAAAAATACCATCGAGATCGTCAGGCACAGTGGACAGATAACACGAAGAAAGCTGAGGACGCAGAGTACCCGAATTAAACAGGGTGGGTGTCGAACTCATGAAATCAAAGCTGGACAGCAATTTATAAAACTCTATCGCCCGTTGATCCCGATCAATTTCATTTATCGCCAAACCCATTGCAACCCGCATAAAAAATGCTTGCGGCAATTCGAACCGGGTTTCCTGGTAGTGTATAAAGTAGCGATCATACAATGTCTGCAAGCCTAAATAATTGAATTGCAGGTCACGTTCCGGTTGCAATGCCTGCCCGAGTTTCTGCAGATCATATTGTTCCAATGTTGGATCGAGTAATTCCTGCTTTGCTCCACGCTGGATATATTCGATGAAATATTCGCTATAGCCTTGCTGCATGTCCACCAGAGAAGCGGTTGATTTATGTCCGCTCAAAAATGTGAGTGCTTCTGAACGAATATTGTCCAACAGCAAACGCGCCGCGACGAAAGAATAATTAGGCTCTTTTTCAATCTGGGTCCTGGCGCTCATAACCAGTGTGGCCCCCAGATTTTCTTCGGGAACACCGTCAAAAATATTACGCAGAGTTTCTTTTAATATCCACTCGCTATCGACATTTGAAAGTTCACCACATGCTTCCTGAATAGTCTCATTCAAACGGGCAGTATTTAACGGTTGCTGACTACCATCAGGCAGCGTTACATGCAGAATATTCTCACTTGTTACTGTCGGTTTTTCATTACTGTCTGCACGCGCTCGACTGCGTTCATCACGATACAACACATAGGATCGGGCTACTTTATGGTTACCACTGCGCATCAATGCCAGTTCGACCTGATCCTGAATATCTTCGATATGAACAGTCCCACCGCTGGGCAAGCGGCGCGTCAACGCCTTAACAATGTGTGCAGTAATTTCAGCGACTGTATCGTGAATCCGGCTACTTGCGGCAGCATTACCACCTTCAACGGCAAGAAATGCTTTAGTAATCGCGACGGTTATTTTTTCACTATCAAACGCAGTCACTTTGCTATTGCGGCGAATGACTCGTACCTGACCCGGCGCAACTGACTGTATTTCGCTCGTCAAGGTGGATCCAGACGTGGCAGGGGGCGGTGAATTCGAATCAACAACAGCGGTCTCTGGCTCCATCTAAGTTTCCTCCTGATAAAAATTTGGCAGGCATCAGCCAAAAATCTCTGCTACCTTAAAAACACTATAGACTGTATCCAATAGTATGGTCAAGTACTATATGCTGTGGTTAAACGGTGCATAGCTTGTGGATAAGTTATGTATTATATTAGGCCTTATCAGGAATGCTTTTAAATCAATAACCTGCTTCTTTTATCACCCATCTACAACATTTTTAATTATTTTAAGAGGTTGGCTTTTTCGTATAATATCCGTTACCCTCACAGGAAAATAGAAGCTGTATTTCATTGGGCATATCTATGCTGGGAATAGCCTCCGAATCTCAGAATAGTAATTGACCGGCCAACGATAAAAAACAATGCCGCCACGTCGTAAATTTTCGAATATTAAATATTTCCAGGACTGGATCACCCGGGTATTGCCAAATTCTCAGGCGGTCTCTTTAGCCATCCTTCTGATTCTGGGTTTTTTTCTGGTCGTTACTCTTTCTGACATCCTCCTGCCTGTTTTTGCAGCAGGTGTGATCGCCTACTTACTGGAAGGTCCCGTATCTTTTTGTGAGGCAAAAAACCTTTCGCGACGAATCTCCGTACTCTTCGTTTTCCTGGCTTTTCTGGCTTTTGGTACCTTTCTTTTATTTGCCCTGTTACCCCTACTGTATCAACAAACGGTTCAATTGGTCCAACAATTGCCCAATATGGTAAGCCGTAGCCAACTGGAAGTGATGAAACTCCCTCAGCAATATCCACAGTTCATCAATTTCGAACAAATTGATGAACTTTTTGCAGTAATACGCCAGGAATTGATAGGCTATTCTCAAAAAATACTATCCGTATCCGCAAGCACATTTTTCGCGCTGCTTACTTTAATTGTCTACATGATCTTAATGCCCATTCTGGTATTTTTCTTTATGAAGGATAACGAAAAAATTATCGCCTGGTTTGTCCAGTATCTGCCACGGGAAAGACACCTTTCTACAAAAGTCTGGAACGAAGTGGATATGCAGATTGGCAACTATGTACGCGGAAAATTTATCGAAGTACTCATTCTCGGTCTTGTCAGTTATATTACATTCTCGATCATGCAAATAAATTATGCGCTCCTGCTTGCCGTGGCCATGGGCTTATCAGTCATAATTCCATATGTCGGCGCAACCTTAGTTACTTTTCCGGTTATGGTGGTCGCCTATTTTCAATGGGGTATCGGTGATGATTTCGTTTATGCGATGATCGCTTATGCGATCATACAAACTCTGGACGGCGTTGTACTGGTACCATTATTGTTTTCCGAAGTGGTCAATTTACATCCCGTTGCCATTATTGTTGCCATCTTATTTTTTGGTGGCTCCTGGGGCTTCTGGGGTGTGTTTTTCGCGATTCCTCTGGCGTCATTGGTTCAAGCTGTACTCACAGCATGGCCTCGTATCAGCGAGAACGACAGCTCCGAGAATATGAGCATTGAATAAATGCAGGCTATTTTGCAAAAACAATCAGAAAAGCTAGCCAATCAGGATCGATTATAATAAATCAGCCTACTACACAGGCTCACGATAAAACATCAAAACCAGGCTGACCAAAAATAGCGCCGCTATAGAAATAAACCCTGCTACACGTCCAACTGGCGGCTCAAGCCTTAATTCCAGCCATCGGCCGCAGGCGATCACAATTGCCAGCAGACCAATCAGGGTATGCCCAATCTGAATCAGGAATTCGGTTTTCGCCTGAAAACCGATATGAGAATGGGTCATTAGTAATAGCCCACCCATCGCGCACAAAATCGGAAACATATAAGGCAACCATGTGCCGCTATTAACTGGTTTACGCGCTCGATATTCAAAAACTCCGAGTGCAAACGCAAGCAGCGTAGCGAGCCGATGTTGCAATATTTCCACATTCCCGAAAAAACTCTCCCAAAAGCCGAGTGTGCCCATCGGCCAGGCTTCTGCATCACTGCGAAAAAAAAGAAAGATGGCCAGGCCGACAAAACCCAATGGCCAGTGATTCGCCCAATTGAATGATCGACGATAAGCCAACATACCGAACAGTGACATTACAAATAAGAAAACACCCGATATGTTGTGGTTGTAATCCGACCAGGCTGCAGCCGCTGCAGAAGGCGTTTGATTGAGGATCGCTGTTCGACCCGCTTCACCAGCAATAAGCTGCTGGTGGGAAGGCGAGATTAAACGAGGAAACTTCGGACTTATAGTATTAACCACCTCGGACAATGACGCTGTTAAATCGGCCACATCGACCGAAGGCGGCTGCGATGACAGGGCTGCTGCCGAAAAAAGTATCGCAATCAGAATGAACGCTTCACACTCTATATAACTGGGGACGTGTCGGCTGCATTCCTGAGTATTATTTGAACGACGCCAATTATTTACCGCAGTGTAATTAAGTGCCGCGAAACCTAATACCATAACAAGCAGCGTCAATTTAACCATCAGCAAATTCCCGTATCCGGTGCCAACCAGCCCTGCAATGCTACCGACATAGAACCAGGCCATAGACAACCCGGTAATAGTCAGAACCACGACAGAGTAGATGCCGAACCGGGAAAATCTTGACAAAAGTACAACCCATTCTGGCGCAAATGACTCAGAATGACGATTCAGAATCCATATGATGATTAACTGGGCAATTCCAGCGACCCAGATACTGGCGGCTACCTGATGGATAACCGTAAACGACATCAACAACAGTCGATTATCTAAACGCCCTGCCCCATGCACCAACCATGCACCGCATAAAACCAAGAAAATCATTAGAATGAAAAGGATTAACCAGCGGCGATTTGAATAAGGAAATTTACTCAGTTGAAAATAGACAAAACCCGCAATGACCAATGCCAAAAATACCCGCAGGCTACCCGCCTGGAACTGGATTGTGTCGGTGAATGCGGGAAACGGCCATTGACCCAGTGTATCGGTAATCAACCAGGCTTTGGCAACAATGATAAATGTCTGCACTATGGCTAGAATCAACGCACTCTTGTAGAGCAGTTGCAGACAAATCGAAACAAGACTTCGATTCAATATTTTCTGGTTTTTCCATGCTTGCAAAACCAGCATGCCCCAGAAAACACTGCCTACCGTCAAAGCCAGCGCTACCAGGTTGATGCAATGTAATATCGAATCAAGGAAACTGACAACACCCGACATATTTAAACAGTGTAATAACTAAGAGGAATTCTCGTTATTTTATTTCTGGCATAGCTGCCACAGTAAAATGAACAAGATTTTGCGTCAAATGACCATCTGCGCCAAAGACTTTGTAATTGATCGCATACTCACCCTCTTCCAATGCCGGTAACTCAATCAAAATCCGACCCTGTTCTCCTGTGGGTTTTACGTTCACTGGCTGTTGTTGATCGCCTTTACTAACTAAAAAAAAACGAGAAAGCGCAAGCTCTATTGACGAATTAAACGACAACAATAGTTTTGATTCCGTATAAGCCTTCACCGGTTGTTCTTGTAGAGAAGATTGGATGATAACTGCATGGGTACGGACACTTTCAATTTGTACCAGAGTAACCAAAAATATAATTAGTGCCGTAACTATTAATGAGCGTCCAATACGCATATACGATTCTCTGTAGCTTATGTTTTATTATTTTTTAATGCATGTCCGGCCAATGTTTTACCCAGATCCCAAATTGATCCTGGAACTTTGTGACAATCCGAGATTACCGTATCGAATGCATTGATAATATTGTCTTTGTCACTATTATTTATAATCATTGGCGCCAACAGTTTAACCACATTCATTCCGTGACCGGCAACCTGGGTCAAGATATGGTGTTCCGAAAACAACGGAATTGTCACCATCTGACAGAATAAACCCTTGTTCGCAGTCTCCATTAGGCTCCATGCCGCTTTTAGAGAAAAACTCTGCGGAGCACCAAATTCTACCGCGATCATTAATCCTTTCCCGCGCACTTCTTTGAGAAACTCATAGCGATCAATCATTGCTCGAAGCGATTGTATAATTTCATCACCCAGAATTGCTGCATTTTCCAGAAGCTTTTCGTCTTCGATCACTTGAATGGTAGCCAGACCGGCAGCCATCGCCATATTATTTTTCGAAAACGTCGACCCATGAACCACCGCACGATCCATACGGTTAAACACCTTGTCCATAATAAAATGCTTCATCGCCACCGCACCGATAGGAACAAATCCTCCGGACAGCGCTTTTGCCATGAGGATCATGTCCGGTTCGATATCCCAGTGATCGATCGCCCAAAATTTTCCAGTCCGACCGATACCGGTCTGGATTTCGTCAATGACAAACAGAGTGCCGTATTTAGCGCATATTCGTGAAGCCTCCGCTAAATAATTATCGTCAGGTAGATTAACACCCTTACCCTGAATCGGCTCAACAAAAAAAGCGGCTACATCGCGTCGACTCAAGGCTTTATCTAAAGCGTCCAGGTCATTAAAAGGAACCGCATTACAACCCGGTACCAACGGGCCAAATCCCTGGCGAAATATTTCTTCGCCCATTAAAGACAAAGCACCCACGGTCAAGCCATGAAAACTATGATCACAATGAACAATATTGGATCGACCTGTGGTATATCGACAAAATTTTATCGCCGCTTCTACGGCTTCCGCACCGGAATTACAAAAAAACATTCTATCCAGTTGGGGTGGTGACAAAGAAAGAATTTTTTCGGCGAGCAAGCCACTTAACAAAGAGACATCCATCTGCACCATATCGGGCAATTCCGCTTGTAAAACCTCACCCAATGCTGAAACAACGGTCGGATGATTACGACCGACAGCAAACACGCCAAAGCCACTCAATAAATCCAGATAACGTGTTCCCTGGTCATCAAATAAGTACTGCCCCTTTGCCTTTGTATACACCCGGTCATAACCAATGGTCTTTAATACTTTAACCATTTGGGCATTCAAGTATTGCTCATGCAAAGAAAAATTTTCTCCGCCTCGTGATTGCAACAAATGGGAAATGGAACTGGACATCAATAACCTCTATATAAGTCAGCTCTTAGCTGTCATGCCTTAAATTCACGATGTGCAAACGCGGGCAAAATGATTAGTGTGCAAAAAAGAGTCAGCGTAATTCCTATAGTCAACAGAAAACCTAAACTGGCGGTTCCAGCGTGAGGAATAAATGCGAGACTGGTAAAACTGGCGGCGGTCGTCAAACTGCTAAAAAACACGCCTCTGGCCGTGCTGGTACGTAATATATTCTGCTGGCCATTACGCATTCGGAATACTACATGGATCGCACTATCAATTCCAAGTCCAAGTAGCAGGGGTAATGCGATAATATTGGCAAAATTAAACGGATTATCAAATATAACCGTAGCTGCGCCGGTTAGAACACTCGCCACAAATAAAGGAATTAAAACAAGAACTGTTTCCCTGATATTTCGCAATACAAGTAAGGATATAAGAGTGATCGCAGAAATCGCATAAACCAGGGCCTGTTGAAACGCTTTAACGACTTCTTTCCCAGATTCCGCGTAGAACACCGGTAAATCCGCTGCTTGAGGCTCTAAGCTTTGTACTTCACTGACAAATTCCTTCAGGTTTTCCAACTCATTAAGGTCTTTTTTCGGCGTAACCCACAATCGGTGCACACCGTCTCTACTTATCCAACGCTTCCTAAGATCTACAGGCAATTGACTAATCTGAGTAATTGGAATTGCCTGCAAAGCTACGCTCAGGCTGGCAATCGTTTCAGGCAAGGTAGCCAGCAGGTTATTTTGAACTGCTGTAAGCAAAGAGTTCTGCTCATCTGAATTAGCAACACGCAATTGAATCGCTAGCTTTTCAAGCTGGCGCTGTAATGTGAGCAGTGATTGCCGAACGGACTCTGTTAAATCGCTCTGTAATCGATTGTTAATAACAGAAAGTAGTTTCGAAATAGAATTGCTTTGTTCACTAACATCGACCTTGCCCGGTGACGGAAAATTCGCCAAACTCGAACCAAGGCTTTCATCTAACTCAACAATAATATCCAGTTTTTCATCCTGATCTATCGGAATAAAATCGACAATACTTAGCACATTATCGACGACTGCAAGCCGTTCCAGTTTGAGTGTCTTTTCGACCGCATCCTGCCGATTCGATGCGAGCACAGATATAGCCAGAGGTGAGTATTCTTTTTCCTTCAACAGCTCCCTGAATGTTGTCACCGATTCGGTTTGCTGATTTCGTAATGATATAGGGTCAAAATCAAAAGAGACCTGGGTTAATACCCACAAGCCCACTAATGCGATAAGAAAAGAACCAAAGCGAATCAATTTAGCATGACGAATTGGCAACGAGCACTCATTAGCAGATTTCGATTCCGTTGTCTTTAAGGGTTTTAACTTTATGGGTAATGTAACCAACAAGGCAGGAAGCAAAGTCAGTGTTACGAACAAGCCTATAAACATAGCCGTGCCGGAAATAATACCCAATTCAGATACGCCCTGATATGCAGTGGGCACGAACGCGTAAAATCCAACTGAAGTGGTTAATGTACACAAAATAATAGATGGCCCAACTGAGCGAATACTTCTTAATACGGCTTCTTCTGTTGGGATATTTGAGTTTATATAATCTTCGAAACGAAGAGATATATGGATCGCATAATCTACACCAAGCCCAACATAAAGAACTGCAAATGCGATAGAAATCAGATTTAAGTGCCCTACCGCCAATGTCGCAAATCCTGCAGAAAGGATTAGACCTATTATCAATGCTACCAAGGTCGCAATAGCCAGTGATGCCGAATGCAACCCCCATAATAAGGCCGTGCACACCAGTACTAGTGAAACAACTCCAGCAATCCCCATACCCTGACTGACGCTTTCCATTTCTTCATGTTCAAGAGCGACTTCTCCGGTTAGTCGCACCGACACTCCAGGATGCTGTAATTCGTATTTCCTGGAAATATTACGTACAACTTTGAAGGCTTTTTCCGCCGGAATCAGATCGCTGAAATCGAAAACCGGTTTGACTAAAACAAACCCAAACGGAGAAGCTTGCGCCGATTGATTGGTCGTAATAAGATTCTGCCAGGAAATGCGTTTTCCGTTTCCCTGTAACACATTGTCTACAGCGGTACTGATTCGACTCGTCAATTGATTCAATTCCATCTGCAACGCGTCATCTTTTTGCTCAATAGCCTGGCCCGTTAATCCCAGCAATTCGGCAAAAGTATTATTCCTCGCCATTCTCCCCAAAAACGGTTGCGCTCTGGTGATATCCATCGCCATTTTTTCGAGAACTTTAGTATCCAGATAGAGCAGGGCCTGACGTTCAAAATAGGGAGAGGATTCAGGGGTATAAACGGACTCCACGTCGGTAGTCTGCGCCTGATAAAGCTTTCTCAATGATCTTACAGCTTGACGAGTTTGTTCCGGATAGCTGCCCCTAACAACCGCCAATATTGCCCGCGAGTCCTGTGGGA
>CAZGQY010000107.1:0-14820 GCA_964528035.1 uncultured Methylococcaceae bacterium
GGAGTGAGGATTAAATAATATCCGGAAGTTTGGCGCAGGATTTTTGTTCGTCTTCAAGGCGTAGAAATAGGCGCATAGCTGGCTACGCAAATGTTTCTACAACGCAGAAGACGGAGAAAAAGACAAGTCAAGAACCGGAAATTATTAAATCCTCGCTCCTTTGCAACTCAATTTTTTTTACGCTCCTCCTCTTCAGCAACAAAGCTCTCCAGTCTGTCTTCAATAACAGCCGAGAGATAATGATTGCCGCCAGCATTTTTGAAGCCCAGACGAGCGTGAGTAATTGCCGGTTTGAGTTGCCCCATCGAGTAATAATATTCCGCGATATAGCGATGTGACTGAGCGCTTTTGCCTAGATTTCCATAAGCACGTGAAAGTAAATTGTAACTGTTTGGCGTGGGATTGTGATGGTGTAAATAATCCGTGAGTAATTTGCGCGCCGATTCATTCTGACCATCCCTTAATAAACAGGACGCAAAATCCATAGTAATGGCACGGTTGTCCGGGAATCGTTCAGTTGTCTGTGAATAGAGTTGTAATGCTGTCTTGATATTTCCCGATTCGGTTTCAATTTTTGCGAGCGAGTGGTAGAACGCCAGTCTTTCCGGGTTAGAATTGATAATGCCTTTAAGTATTTGCTTTGCTTGTTTAAATTGGCTTGCGCTGGCCAGAGCCAGTGCGTATCCATACAGATTAACAGTTTTTTGTGTAGTAGTACCTCGATCGAGTCTGTTTTCAAAATACTTTATTACTCTGCTTGGCTTAATACTGGAAATGACCCGCAGTTTGGCTTTGAGCAGTTGGTAGTTAACCGAATCAAGAAATTGCCGGTAAGGAAATTTTTCGGCCCTTCCCCGTGTATCGGAGATTCTGGAAGCCGTGACAGGATGGGTTCTCAGGAATTCAGGGGGGCCTTCGCCATAAAAGCGACTGGCTTTTTCCAGACGTTCGAAAAATGACGGCATTCCGCGAGGGTTAAAGTTTGATTTTGACAGCGTACGCATACCGATACGATCAGCTTCCTGCTCGTTGTCGCGTGTAAAATCTATTTGGTATTGAGTGCTTCCAGCCTGAGCGGCTATTAGGGCCGCTTGTCCCAGTTCCGGGGACTGCGTGCCAATTAAAATCGCAGCAAGCAAGGCCACAGCGGACGGAATGCTGAGCTTTCTGGCGGCATCGAACGCTCGATATAAATGTCTCTGAGTGACATGGGCGATTTCGTGAGCGAGAACGGATGCCAGTTCGCTTTCAGTTTCGGTCTGCAGAATCAATCCGGAATTTACCCCGATATATCCGCCAGGACCTGCGAAAGCGTTAATGGCTGAATCGATGACGACAAAAAAATGAAATGCCTGTTGTGGATTGTCACTGTTTACAACCAAACGTTCGCCCAAGGATTCAATAAAATATTGAATTTCAAGATCTTGATTGATTTGTAGTTTGCCATGCAGGCTTCTGAAAAATGCGGCACCCAATAGTCTTTCCTGAACAGGAGTGATCAGTGCTCCTGTAGGATCACCCATATCGGGAAGTAATATTTCATTTTCTGCGAATGCTGATTGTTGGTACGGAGCAATTGCAATCAGGACACTGAGTAAAATCGCGACAATAGATTTTATACCGGAAAGCATGGCGAATCAGACAGAAAAAGGAGATTAGAGTTCATAGGGTATCTTTGCTGCTTAAATTTTAAGGACTGGCCAATGTCGAAACTATGTGGCAAACCCGGATTGAATACAAGTCCTTATCACAAAAAGTGTAGTAGAGCATCTTTAAACTATAGGGTTCGGGGCAGTCAGCACATAAGGTCACCGTTCATCACTTCATATATCCGCTGTAAAAACGGGTTTTGTGAGTCAGTCGTTAAGTAAGGAGTGAGGTTTTAATAATATGCGAAAGATTGACGCAGGATAATTGTTTGTTTTCAAGGCGTAGCAACAGGCGCATAGCAGGGCTACGCAACTGTTGCTGCAACGCAGAAGACGGACAATAGGACAAGTCAAAATTCGTATATTATTGAATCCTCGCTCCTAAGGAAAAGATTAGCAGAAGGTTGGGTATCTTGTTGTGTAAACAAGGACTTGGGTGATATTTTTATTTGAACACTTTAGTATAATAAGCTTCCGTACTTAATTCTGTGAAATATTCACGTTTTTGAGGTGAATAAATGCACAGAGTCTCTTTTTCCAATCCAATACAATTATTTCTGAAGGGACATCCGCGCAGAGAGAAAGGATTCACTCTTTCATGGACGGTTACCTGGAAGCAGGGACGCTTCTTTCTTCATAGAGCAGAAATGCTTCTATTAGCTCCCCGGCATACTGAGGCCGCGATTGATCATATTCCCCAAGACTAAGATTGTCGCGGTTTTTTTTTAATCTGCCTTTTCTATCGATGGATTTAGGATTGAATTATTTCTACCTGGATTACGCCATTGACAACAGAAATAGATTTTTCTCCACTCAATATGGAGCTTAGCTCATCGCCAATAAGACTTTTTCTCCATCCTTTCATAATTTTTGTGCTGTAGGGATCAATGACGAGCTTTTCTATTTCTTTCTTTCCCGCAAGTATTTCAGGATTGATGGATTGCTCACTTGCTCTTAGATGGACGATTCCCGTGAGCAATTTGACTAAAGCTTCTTGTTGAAGGGTTTTTCGGGATGATTTAGAGCGAGGTTGGAGAGCAATAGGTTGCTGATTTTTAGCTTCCTCTACAAGCTTGCAAATTGATTTACCGTGTTTTTTGAGCGTTCGGTCGTGTAATCCGCGCAGTGAGTTTAGCTCGTCGGTTGATGAGGGTCTGAATCGGGCGATATTGACAAGCGAGTCGTCTTTTAATAACCAATTACGGGGTAGATTGAGATTGCGTGCGGTTTCTTCTCTCCATTTTGCCAGATGTTGTAAAACAGACAGCGAAGCACTATTCAGTTTATTTGCGGCTCGAATACGAAGCCATGCATTTTCTGCCGGAGCCTGGTACAGAATTGGATCCAGTAAAGCGGCAAAATCATCTTTCAGCCAATCGATCCGATCTAGCTTCCTGAGTTTGTTACAAGTAAGTTCGTAGGCTTGTCCCAAATAGATCACATCGTTTAAAGCATATTGTAATTGCTGTTCTGTCAATGGTCGCTGGCTCCAATTTGTGCGTGTATGAGATTTTTCCAGATTTATTCCCAGAATTTCCGAAATATAATCGGCGTAACTGATCTGCTCAATCAATCCGAGTAGAGGTGCCGCGATTTGTGTATCAAATATGGGTTCTGGCAACCGTCCATTGAGAATATATAGTATTTCCAAATCCTGACGTCCAGAATGTAATACTTTGGTGATTTTTGTATCGTACAAAACTTCGTACAATGGATCCAAATGAGGAAGCGCAATTGGATCTATGCAAGCAGAATGCTCGGAGTTTGCAATCTGCAGCAGACAAAACTGGGGATAATAGGTTCTTTCTCTAAGAAATTCTGTATCTATTGCCAGCCATTGGCTGCCACGAATTTGATTACAAAATGAGTTAAGATCTGACGCTTTATCAATGATTCGAATAGAAATATCTTCCTCCCTACGGGATTGGACTGCAGAGATATATGAGGCTATCTCCTAGGTTATAGTTTGACTTATTATCAGTTTGGTCAATACTTTTTACTATACCTCATCGGATCGTTGTCGTGTTCCGGTTTCTTCAATCTTCGAACTATCCAGCGAATTTATGCCTCCATTAGACTTAGTGCCTGATTCCGACCCATTGTTTAATGGTTTTGTCGGTCGCGTTCCCATCTATACTCAAGGACTTGAGCTCTATGGTTATGACTTACGTGTTTGTAGCCGTCAAACGGAAGACAATATAACGAGTGATAATGAATTGATAAATGCAACAGAGAAGGTGCCGATAGAAGCTTTAGTCGGTGGAAAACAGGGCTTTCTAAGTGTATCAGGCTCCTTAATTACTCATGCTGATGATCTGTTGTGGCCAAAAGAAAGTGTCGTTCTAAGTTTTTCAAGTAATATGTTTCCCGCCAACGGAACGGGCGAGTCCTTAAGAGAACTAGTGAATATTGGTTATACAGTGGCTTTAGAGGGGCAGGGCAGTTGTGTCGAGCTCATGAATTATTTAGATTGTTCCTCCATCTGTTCTGTAGATGCGGACAAAAGTTTTTCTGACCTTAAGGATCATGTTGTCGAATTACATCAAGCCGGTCAGATGCTTTTAGTTAAAAATATTGATACACCCGATCAGTATCGCTTGTTTAAGGAGTTGGGTTTTGATTTGTTTCATGGGGCTTACTTTGAACGACCGAAGCTACTGGAAAATACCCAGATCTCCGCTAATAAAGTGGCAATAATTGAATTGTTGGCTTGCTTTCAGGATCCCAAAATTACTATCGATAAACTCGAAGATCTTGTCAGTCAGGATTTGACCTTGAGCTATAAGATTTTGCGATTAATTAATACCGCATTTTTTGGAATGCCAAAGCGTGTAGACTCGATTAAGCGAGCAGTGGTGTTTTTTGGGCTGGAACGATTGAAGAATTGGGCATCAGTTCTGGTATTCAATGCGATAGACTACAAACCCCGCGAACTTTTAGTTACCGCATTGGTACGTGCCAAAACATGTGAATATCTGGCTGAAAATCTGGGTTTGGAGAACCCGGAAAGCTATTATATTGCAGGCATGTTTTCCACCCTTGACGCGATTATGGATGTGCCAATGGCGCAGATCCTCGAAAGACTGAAACTAACACCTGAGATTGAAGAAGGTTTATTGGAAGGAACGGGTTCTGTGGGTGAACTACTGAGGAATGTATTAGCGATTGAAACAGGTGCTTGTTATAAATCCGCGGACAAACTACTTGATGATGGTCTGGCGTTTCGGGCTTATACTCATGCAATCGACTGGGCATCAAATGTAAATAAGGTTGTTAATGCCTGAGTAACTGACTCTCTGGGTCTTTACTTCATTTTTGCGAATTGTTCTAAAAAGGAAATATGTGTCGGGATTCCTGTCGCTGAATTCCCCACTAATCATAGTCATCTGTATTTTCCGTGAGCTGGTTGTGCCTGTTCCGATTTATAACTGCAAAACAAACTGGCGATGTAGCGGGCGTTAGATTAATATCTCCACCTTCGTATAATTAATAACGAAGTTCGTTTCATCTTTTTCTTACACTATAAGCCTGTTTGGCAAATCGGAAAGTCTCACCTATGTTTGAATTTAAATTACTGCAAGCGACCCAAATTGTCGAAAAAACCATGGCGTACACGATCTATCGTTTGTCTTTGTATCTTGCTCTTTCCCTGGGCTTTGTATTTGCCACAATTTTGGGTACTGGCACTCAGTTAATGGTGGGTTCATTTTCAAGAACGCCTGATTCGGTCGGAGCGGTGGGCGGTATTGTCGGGTTTATGCTGTTTGGCATAGTCCTGTATTTATTCAGAGGGCATTGGTTGTACGCGGTAAAAGCCCCACATATTGTACTGTTGAACGATTCAATGGATGAGAGCATTGTTCAGCAAGGTTGGGGGCAAGTGAGAAATGCCAAGCAACGAGTTAGAAATCAATATCCAAATGCCGCTGTAATGCACCGATTAAATGAAAGTATTAAAGATGTTTTAACTGATCTTTTTGATAGTCAAACCAATATAGGTAAGGCATTGCCGGACTTTGGCGATCTGCCTTTTTCGAAGTTATTAAATAGGGTGTGTTCGCTTCCTGTTACTTATACGAGTGAAGTTATATTCGCGAGTTGTTTTAAAAAATCATCTGATTTGGGAGCATCCACAGTTGCCAGTTCTTTGCTGCTTTACGCACAAAATTTCAGTGCATTATGGCGCAGTGCGTGGGTTTTATTTATTTTGAATAATGTTGGTTGGTTATGCATATTTTTACTTGTTCAAACCCCCATTGCGTGGCTGGCCGAATTTCTTCCAGTAACTTTGGGTGGTTGGGAAACGATTTTTTCACTGGTCCTGGCGTGGCCGATAAAAGCGGCATTATTTGAGCCAATTGGAATCTGCGCAATGATGGCTTTATTTAATCAGCTAACGCATAATCAAACAGTGGATTCTGCCTGGGAAGAAAAACTTGCTGGCTTGTCGGATTCTTTTCAGACAATTCAAAAAAAAGCGATTTCTGAACAAGAGCAGCAGATTATCAAGGAAGGCGACCAAGAAAAACCTGCTCAATAACGTGCTTATTTTGAGCTCAAGCCGTTGTTTGTTCTAGTGTCTACTATTCTCGAATGACCGGCCTTGGTGCAGTTACGGTATAATTTCGAACCTCTTAGCTTAACGATTCCCCTTTTCTTAGCAAGATCGTATAATAACCGGTTACTTTGATTAGATGGGTTTAGAAATGCGAATCGATCAGGAAGCCTTAACATTTGATGATGTACTTCTATGCCCCGGGTACTCGGATATTCTACCTCGTGATGCAGTTCTTACCACGTCTCTGACTCGAGAGATCCAGCTTAATATTCCAATCCTATCGGCAGCAATGGATACCGTTACAGATGCCAGACTGGCCATAGCCATTGCTCAGGAAGGTGGCATTGGTATTGTTCACAAGAATATGACAGCGGTACAACAGGCGCAAGAGGTTCGAACCGTTAAAAAATATGAAAGTGGGGTGATAAAAGAACCCATAACAGTAACGCCTAATGCGACTGTTCGTGAAGTAATTGAGCTGACGCATTCACGCAATATTTCGGGTGTACCTGTTGTCGATGGGGACGATCTGGTGGGGATTGTGACCAGTCGAGACCTTCGATTTGAAACCCAGTTTGATGAACCGATCTCAAAAGTTATGACGCCAAAGCAAAGTCTGGTCACCGTTCAGGAAAATGCGGATCGGAGTGAGGTGGTGCATTTACTACATAAACACAGAATTGAAAAAATTCTTGTTGTAAATGACAGTTTTCAATTACGGGGATTAATTACTGTCAAAGATATACAGAAAGCTTCGGATTACCCCCAGGCATGCAAGGATGGGCAGGAGCGACTAAGAGTTGGAGCAGCGGTTGGAACAGGTGAGGGTACAGAGGAACGGGTACAGGCTTTGATCGAAGCGGGAGTTGATGTAGTAGTGGTGGATACAGCGCATGGTCATTCACAAGGCGTACTCAATCAGATTCGCTGGATCAAGCAAAGCTTTCCTGAGATTCAGGTGATTGGCGGTAATATTGCTACTGCAGAAGCAGCAAACGCTCTCGTCGAATATGGAGCTGACGCTGTAAAAGTAGGCATCGGTCCGGGGTCAATATGTACAACCCGTATAATAGCTGGTGTGGGGGTTCCGCAAATTAAGGCGATTGCCGACGTGTCGAAAGCTTTAGAAAAGTCAGATGTGCCGATTATCGCAGATGGCGGAATTCGATTTTCCGGCGATATTGCCAAGGCATTGGCGGCGGGTGCCTACAGTGTAATGCTAGGTAGTCTTTTTGCGGGCACCGAGGAAGCCCCTGGCGAAGTGGAGCTTTATCAGGGGAGGTCATATAAATCGTATCGAGGGATGGGATCTTTGGGGGCGATGGGACAACAGCAAGGCTCCAGTGACCGATATTTCCAGGAGCATACCGACTCAGTTGAAAAACTGGTACCCGAAGGCATTGAAGGCCGTGTTCCGTATAAAGGTAGCCTGGAGGCTGTCATTCATCAGTTGCTCGGTGGTATACGAGCCAGTATGGGGTATACAGGGTGTCGATCAATAGCACAACTGCGCACCAAGTCCCGTTTTGTCAGAGTGACCTCGGCGGGTATGAAAGAAAGTCATGTTCATGACGTAGCGATTACCAAGGAGCCGCCGAATTATCGGTTTGAGTGATAATGTCTGAAGTTAAGCTTGATGACATTCACAAGCATAAAATCCTGATACTGGATTTTGGCTCACAATATACACAGTTGATTGCTCGCAGAGTGAGGGAATCAGGTGTGTATTGCGAAATATTTCCCTATGACTGTGATGCAGACAGCATTTGTGGGTTTGCTCCTCGCGCCGTTATTTTGTCCGGCGGGCCGGAAACTGTAGTACTTGAAGACGCGCCTCATGTTCCTGAAACGGTATTCTCTCTGAACGTGCCGATACTCGGAATTTGTTACGGTATGCAGATTATGACCGAACAATTGGGTGGCCGCGTAGAGCCTGCTAGCCATAGAGAATTTGGATTTGCGCAAGTTCGAGCGCGTGGTCACTCCGCACTGTTGAGAGACATAGAAGACCGCACAACAGATGAAGGATACGGTATGCTGGATGTGTGGATGAGTCATGGTGATAAAGTCGTCGAATTACCGACAGGGTTTAAGCGTATCGCGTCGACCGATAGTGCACCCATTGCGGCTATAGCGGATGAGAGCAGGCAATATTACGGGCTTCAGTTTCACCCTGAAGTAACGCATACTTACCAGGGCTCAAAAATTCTCAACAGATTTGTCCGAGAAATCTGCGGTTGCCAGGCATTATGGACATCGCATCGAATAATCGAACAGAGTTTGCAGGAGATCAAAAAACGTGTAGGGAAAGATCGAGTGATCCTCGGTTTGTCAGGTGGCGTTGATTCATCCGTGGTCGCGGCATTGTTGCATAAAGCGATTGGTAATCAGTTGACTTGTGTATTTGTCGATACCGGTCTATTGAGACTCGATGAAGGCGACCAGGTCATGGCTACCTTTGCTGAACACATGGGCATCCATGTTATTCGGGTGAATGCAGAGAAACGCTATCTTGCAAAACTTTCGGGAGTTGGCGATCCGGAACAAAAACGCAAGATCATTGGTAATCTCTTCGTGGAAATATTTGACCAGGAGGCAGCGAAACTAGAGGATGCTAAATGGCTGGCGCAGGGCACAATTTATCCCGATGTGATTGAATCTGCGGGTGCAAAAACAGGTAAGGCGCATTTGATAAAGACTCACCACAATGTGGGTGGCCTGCCAGAGAATATGAAATTGTCACTTATAGAGCCGTTACGGGAATTATTTAAGGATGAGGTACGCAAGTTGGGTCTGGAGTTGGGTCTACCGTATGAAATGGTCTATCGGCATCCTTTTCCAGGTCCAGGCCTTGGAGTGAGAATTCTCGGCCAGGTTGAAAAAAAATATGCAGACATATTGCGACAGGCAGATGCCGTGTTTATTGACGAACTTCGCAATCAGGATCTATACGATAAAGTCAGCCAGGCATTCGCGGTATTCTTACCAGTAAAATCGGTCGGTGTGATGGGCGATGGTCGGCGTTATGATTATGTCATTGCGCTACGAGCAGTCGAAACCGTCGATTTTATGACTGCACGCTGGGCTCGATTACCCTACGACTTTCTCGATCATGTATCGCGTCGGATAATTAACGAGATACCTGGGATTTCTCGAGTGGCTTACGATATATCGGGAAAGCCTCCAGCGACTATTGAGTGGGAATAACCGGCGGCCCGCAATAACCGATAAATTAATCCGTAGAGGAAATAGATGGCTCCTTCTAAAGTGAAATCAATCGTCGTTAAGACAACCGAAAGTATTCTCGTAATCCTATTTATCATTTTCGAAGATCTGATATGGGACACCTTTGCCAGACCGGTCATACGCTATTTTAAAAAGCTGGCGCTCTTCGATGCACTGAAAGACACTTTCCTGCAAATGAATCGCTATGTTTTACTGGCGATATTTATTGGGATCTTTACTTTAACTGAGGTAATGGGGGTTGTGGCCGGGGTTAATATATTCAACGGTAACGTCCTTCGTGGGGTTTTAGTCTATGCGCTAAAGATTCCTATTGCTGCTTTTAGCTTTTGGTTATTCGATCTGACTCGAGACATTTTATTGCAATTTAACTGGCTAAGGGTGACCTACGAATACTTGATGAAATGGGTGAAGAAACTGACCACGTCTGAGCTATATATTCGTGTTCGGGAAGTTGCCCGTTCGGTTAGAACCAGCATTAGGCGGCTGAAAAATAAATATTTTGAAGATGCCGGTTTTTTCGCAAGCTTAAGAAACCACTATATCTATTTTAAATCGCGAATTAATTTGAAGTGATCGATGGGCGAGTGGTCGTTCAATTCAATGACTAAAATGACTACCCTGTTTTTTGCCGGTCAGGTTGGGCTGTGACTTAAACCATTTAACTGCACGACGCATATCGATTAATAACATATCGGCCATATCACGGCTGAAACCTTCCTTCACAACAATTCGTACTGTTCGATCGCTCGACTTAGCAAGTCGATCAGTGGGTTCAAGGGACCTTACCAACAATATTTACAAGAATATTGATAAATAATGTTGCAATCTTGATAGTCGAATGTATACTAATCGCTCCTTAATCAGGCAATTGAATATGACGAGCACAAAATCCATACATGCTGAACACATGGTTCAGCCCGGTCAGGCTGGAATTTCACACAGTTGTGTGTGTTTCCACGTTGCGGCTGTCGATGTCTTTTTGCCTGTGTTTGTTTCCGGTAAATCGATGCGATCTGCGCACAATGAGATCGGTATGAACTAATCTTTCGCGTCTAGTTTTTATCACGAAAGGTATAACCAAGCCTTTTCGTGGAAGGAAAAACCTCGTTAGGCAAATCGCGTAACGGGGTTTTTTATCGCCCGTGGAAATTTCGACAATAAGGCGAAAACAATGGACACGAAATTGTTCGATGAAATTATCGAGTGTCTGCCGAATGGCAGACCTCTGTTTCGGTACGCACGAAATGCCTGAAATATTGAAACGCTCCAAGCTGGCAAAACGAAAACTAAAGCGAGTCAAACACCCTCGTTGGTATCGTTTGGAGATATAGGTAAAGACGATGATACAGATAACAGAAACTATAGAGATCGATGAGAAGGATATTGGTATCAGACCCATCTATGCCTCGGGTCCTGGTGGCCAGCATATCAATAAAAATATGACAGCAATCCAGTTGCATTTCGATATTACCCGGATACGAGGCCTATCGTCTGAGGTACAACAGCGGCTTATTGGCTTAGGTGGAAGTCGCGTGAATAACGATAAGCATTTGGTTATCACCGCGCGGCGCTATCGGAGTCAGGAACGTAATCGATGTGATGCATTCAAACGGCTTTTTGATTTGATTCGCAAAGCAACAGAGATTCCCAAGCCGCGCCTAAAGAAATCTCGTTCAAAAGCTTTTCACAAAGCGCGTGTCGCGATCAAAAGGCACCGTGGCGAGAAAAAGCGATTGCGACAGCGCGTAGCAGGGGATGATTAAGAAAAAGAACCGTAATGGTTTGGGAATTTAGACAATTCAACGGTTCTGATAGCGATTGAGATCAAGGATACCTGCCATACGGGGATGCTGTTTTCTGTACTGCTGGTTAAACCACCCAGAGAGTTCCCAGAATTTGTCATTGGTTCGGCGTATTCCATACCTTGCAACGAATCGTTCGTACTGGTCGCGGGTTGTTATGGAGTTATAGTGTGCGACGAACTGTTCAATCTGGTTTAAATCGACCCATAGTGGATCGATGCATTGTCGTAGTGTCTGAATACCGTAAGTGTGGCATTGCGGTTATGCTGATTACCATTCCAGATGAAACTCATCGCCTTATCAAGACTGACTGGTTTAAACTTTTTGGCAATAGTTGTGCGTGCCTGTATATAACTATCCATCAGGTTTTTGTAGTGTATAGGTGCCGATAAATAAAAAAACACGCGCGAGCAACCGAAGCATATTTGAACCTGTTTAGTAGCCGGTGTGGCTAGGGTGATGGTGCCAGCCATTTGATAAATAACTTATAGGCAATCGCTAATACAACAGCACCGATAAATAGCCCAATGAGGCCATGAAGCATCATGCCGCCAATGGCGCCAATTAGAATAACCAGCATGGGTATATCTAAGCCGCGGCCTAGAAACATTGGTTTCAGAAAGGTATCGCTACCGCTTACAAAAAGACCCCAAATCGTAAAAATCACCGCGGTCACTGTATTTTCTACGGAAAAGACATAGATCATAATTGGACCCAGTATCAATATCGGTGGCAACTGCATAACAGCCAGCAATAATACCCCCAGAGTCCATAAGCCCGCTCCCGGCACATCGACAATGAGCAATGCAATTCCGGCAAGAATTGCCTGAATGAAAGCGACGCCTAACACGCCTTGGGCAACGCTTCGCATGGTAGCGCTCGCAAGATCAGAAAAATCTTTACCTGCGTCCCCTGCTAACCTGACGAATAAGGATTTGGAGAATTGTTTTTGGTGATCAGCATTAGATATGAAAACAGAGGCAATAATTATCGATATTATAAATTGAAGCAGACTCCCTGCGGTACCTGCGGTGGCAGAGGCGAGCCATAGCGCGGCGGTTTTGAGCTGTGGTTTAAATTGTGACAGTGTGGCGACAAGATTTTGCGATGCAGCGTTCCATAATTTGTAGATAGATTCTCCCACAACAGGCCAATCACTAACGCTATCCGAAGGTGGAGGGATTTGTATAGCGCCATCCTGCATGGTTTTAGCTAAGCTCTGCGCGGTTTCCGCCATTGAGCTAAAAAGCATTATGCTGGGAACTAACAGTATTGATAACGTAATTGCTGTAAATAGAATAATTGCTAGTTTTTTATGCTCACCGAACAAAGCCTCCATTTTTTGAAACAACGGGAAAATGGCTGCTGCTATAATGATTGCCCATAAAACAGGGATCAAAAAAGGCTTAAAAATAAGAAAACACCAGTATGCCAGCAACGCAAGTAAACTTATCCGAATTGCAGCATCGACTGCATTGTTTGATGTCTCTTTATGGAGATGAATTTCGTTAGTTTCTGACATATTCTTATCCCTATCGAGTGTATTTTTACGCGACAAAACAATCAAGCAAATATGCGGGTTGTTTCCGCCGCCTGACTATACTGGCAATGACAACGAATTCATGAATTGTCCCCTAATTTGAGTGATAAAGCGATCTTAAATCAATTGTTGATTTTTTGCCCAAATTGTTGAAATTATCGGCCAGCCAATGTTCTGCCTGGTTGCGTCCAATTTCACGTAAGTGCTGCAGAAAGCTCCATTCGGCATTTAGTTTGCTTGATGCCCCCAGTGGTTCTAATAGCTGATCGGCTTCTATAATGTGCACGAATAAACGCTTGTATTGAGATTCTTGCAGGCTTCCTGTATCCAGTAGTCGGGTGACAAAATCTATGGCTCTGAATTCTTTAAGCAGGCTGGCATTAAAGGTGATTTCATTGACCCGGTCCAGGATATCTCTTGCGGTAGTTGGAGTTTTTTCCCGTTGCATCGGATTAATCTGCACAATGACGATGTCTTTACTTCTGCAATGATTAATGAATGGAAATAATGCCGGATTGCCCATGAAAGCGCCATCCCAATAGTCTTCGCCGTCAATATTGATTGCCTGGAATACGAAAGGAATACATGCGGAAGCCATCACAGAATCCACTGATAGTTCAGAGTGGTCAAAAACTTTTATTTTGCCGCTTCGAACCTGAGTAGCTGAAATGAAAAGTTTTACTTCATTACAGTTACGAACTCGGGAAAAATCGACCTGTTCATTAAGTAATGTGCGCAATGGGTTGATGTTTAATGGGTTAAGATCGTAGGGTGATGCAATACGACTGAGTATATCGAAGAAAACATAGGCTGGGGAATAATCAAGATTCCAGTTTCCAGCCAGAATATCCCAGGGAGAACGTTGAAGTGGACTGCCTTGTGCTGCTTTGTGTACGGCTAACCAAAAGGATTCCAGTGCTTCACGGGCACCTTCTTTTCCATTGCGCGCCAGTCCGTCTGCTAAAACTACTGCATTCATGGCTCCCGCGCTGGTACCGCTAATGGCTTCTATTTCTATACGTCCGTCTTCCAATAGCATGTCGAGTACACCCCAACTGAAAGCTCCATGTGAGCCCCCTCCCTGAAGTGCCAGGTTAACGGTTTTGGTTTTTTTGCGAGCTGATTTTTTGACGATTTCTCGTGTTGTCTTATTCATTGGGCCGTCCAACCGCCATCTATGGGTAAAGCTGCGCCGTTAATTGCTGCTGCGGCATCGCTACAGAGAAATACCACCAGTTCCGCAAGATCCTCAGTTTTTACAAATTGTTTGCTGGGTTGTGCGGCGAGCAAAACATCACGGATTACAGCCTCACGGTCAATTCCACGAGCAGTAGCCGTATCGTCAATTTGTCCTTCAACCAAGGGCGTAAGTACATAGCCAGGGCAAATCGAATTACATGTGATTCCAAACTCTGCTATCTCCAATGCGACTGTTTTCGTCAGCCCAAGCAATCCATGTTTGGCGGCGACATAAGCGGATTTGTAGGGTGAGGCCACCAGAGCATGAGCCGAGGCAATATTTACGATTCTACCGCGACCTTTTTGTTTCATTGCTGTAATTGAAGCTCGTATAGTGTGAAAACTTGCGGATAAGTTGATCGCTATAATTGCGTCCCATTTTTCGCCAGGAAATTCTTCGATAGGAGCAACATGTTGTATACCTGCATTGTTAACCACTACATCGAGACTGCCAAAGAAATCAAGATTTTGTTTAACCATATTTTCTATCTGTTGTGGATCGCTCATGTCGGCGGGAGAATAGGTGGCAGTGATTCCAAACCGGTGTTCCAGGCCAGATCTCAGCTGCTCAATTTTGGTTGTTTCACCGAAGCCGTTGAGTACGATATTATAGTGTTCATTTGCCAGTTTTTCGGCGATAGCCCAGCCAATTCCACTGGTCGAGCCTGTCACCAGGGCGGTTTGATCATTCATTTCATTGCCTTTTTAGTGTTTGGATGATTAAAAGTAAATGCTCGCCCCTCTATGGGTGATCTGTTCCGGAAGACGCCGTAAATACATCCTTGT
>CAZGQY010000108.1:0-14361 GCA_964528035.1 uncultured Methylococcaceae bacterium
TAAATGTAGTATATATCATGTATTTCATATTATGAAATATGCTTGACCCCTATGATTACCTATGATTATATACCTATGATATAAATGACCTATGCTATGACTTGTTAATCCCAAATCAATTACGTCCCACAAAATGTTTTTTTTACAACTTCATCAGGTCTTGGCGGCGACATGTAAGTTTCTTTCCCTTCCTGTATTACATAGGGAGACTGCAATACCTTATACAAATCATGAAACACCGAAAAATCATCGTGGTCTTCTGCCGCCCGAATAGCTGCTTCTATTTGATGATTTCGAGGAATATAAACCGGGTTAACCGTACGCATCTTTGCTTGCCTCGCCTCATCACTTGATGTCTCTTTACTCAAACGTTGTCGCCACTTTAACAACCACACATCAAACTGTTCAGTTTCTGTAAATAAGGATTTTATCTGCCTGTCTTGAGTCAAGGAATCGATGCCTAATTGCGACAGGTAATAAAAGGTCAAGCTAAAATCTGCGTGATTACTTGCCATAATGTTGAGCAAATCTTCGATTAATTCTTTGTCACCCTGCAACTCCTTTGATAAGCCAGTTTTATCCCTCATCCCCGCCAACCAATATTGCTGATAAAGCACGGCGTACTCGTTCAAAATATCCTGCGCAACCTCTACAGCAGCCTCCATATTGTCTGCCAATAGAGGCAAAAAAGTTTCTGCCAGGCGGGTTAAATTCCAAAGCCCGATGGATGCCTGATTATTATAGGCATAGCGTTTATCACGGTCGATTGAACTAAACACTCGATCATGTGCATAAGCATCCATAAACGCACAAGGGCCATAATCAATTGTCTCTCCTGCAATGGACATATTATCGGTATTCATCACGCCATGAATAAAACCGAGCTGCATCCACTGAGCAATTAGCGCTGCCTGACGATTAATGATCGCTTCCAATAAGGCGACATAAATATTTTTTGCCTCACGAGCCTGTATATAGCAGCGGTCAATCACATAGTCGGCCAGTTTCCTGATGGCGTTCACATCCCCCCTGGCCGCGAAATACTGAAATGTGCCGACACGCACAAAACTGGTAGCAATGCGAGTAATAATGCCACCGGGTAACAACTGTTGCCTCATCACATTCTCGCCAGTGGTCACTGCGGCTAATGCGCGGGTGGTCGGCACACCCAGTTTTGCCATCGCTTCGCTGCACAAATATTCTCGCAGCACAGGGCCCAATGCCGAACGTCCATCGCCGTCACGCGAATAAACAGTAAGCCCGGAGCCCTTTAATTGCATGTCAAAAGACTGACCGTCGGGGCTGTCTATTTCCCCTAACAATATTGCCCGACCATCACCCAACTGCGGATTAAAATGACCAAATTGATGACCTGAATATGCCATCGCCAATGGCTCTGCACCCGCAGGAATGGTATTGCCCGAAAAAAAACCAGTGCGATCACTTGAATTCAGATTTGTAGCACAAAGGCCGAGCTCCGCAGCCAGACCGTCATTAAATGCAATCAACTCGGGATTTGTAACCGGAGATGGATGGGTACTTACATAAAACTCGCTTCCCAGATGAATGTAGCGATTATTGAAGGGGTTATTTTCCAATTTTTGTTTTCTCTTATACAAAACCGAAAAGGCATATTGCAATCAATGATTCTATCTCCTTCGGTCAGACTGTTATTTTAAAAACGGCTTGGGTACTTGGGGTAACCCTGCCCATTGGGCGAGTGTGTTATAACCTTTGGCAATATCCTGTGCAATGCACAGTCTGCATTTTATCGAGTTTTTTTAATTCGTTTTTTACCTTCTTCCTGAATTCGTCTTTGTCCATTGTCTCGTTCTGCCTGATTTGTTCAAAATGAAATGCCGCTGCAATGACTTTTAGAAAATCAAATAGTCTATCCCCCCTCGATATATCCCAAGGGTGCAAGCCATTGATTGTTTGGGCTTCTGCAACAGTGACGTTGCAGCAGAGCTTACAGGGACGTACTTGCGCGTCCCAAACAATCAATGGCTTGCACCCTAACCACTAAACTCGATGAATTGATTCCTTAAATGTACCCAAAGCTTTTCAACAACATTGACGTAACCCCCCTGCTGGGTTTCGCAAGCTCAACGCCAGCCTACATAATTTCGGTCTAGTCTTAAATATACCCAAAACCCTTCAACACCACCAATCCAAATGTAATCGTAAACGCACCCGCCACCGTTGTCAGCGCAATAATCTCCGCCGCCATAGCACCCTGACCGGCCATTTTTTCTGCCATCACATAACTGGCCGCCGCTGACGGCGCAGACATCATCAGAAATAATAATCCCAAATCTGCGCCGGTGAAACCCAACATCACCGCAGCACTGGTCACCACCCAGGGAATCAGTATCAATTTAAATATCGATGCCCACACTACGCCTGAATGATTGATTCGAAAACTGGCCCAGCTTAAGCTACCACCCACACAAATCAAGGCCAGAGGCAGTGCCAGTTGAGAAATATAGTCGCCAGCACTACGAATTATCGCAGGCACCGCCACCCCGGACATCGACCAGGCAAAACCCAGGAATACCGCAATAATCAATGGATTTTTCAGGAATATCCAAAGAAAAGAACGTGTCTTTGGGCGCAGCACCCACACCGATAAAAAATTATAGAGAATGGTCAGTAAAGCCAGATAAATCCCTGCTTTTGGCAGGACTGCCGATCCAAAAGCATTGAGAACCAGGGCAATGCCAATAATCCCCATATTGCCGCGAAAAGCACCTTGAATAAAAACGCCACGCTGTTGGTCGGAAACGAATAGCGGTGAAATCACCCACAGTACGAAAACAACCATTAAGGTGGAAACGACTCCAAATCCGAGCAGACGCAGATCGAAGCTTTGCCGTAATGGAACAGCAACAGTGCTGAAAAATAACAGGGTGGGAAGCGCAATGTTATAAACAATCGCGTTCCCTGCAGATATAAAATGTTCGTCAATGAGTCTTATGCGCCTGAACAACAGACCAAGAATCAACAATATCAGGATAGGCGCGGTAATATTTAGCGCGAAATTCAATTGTTGGTTCATGGGTTAATTAATCAATGTAACTATTCAGCGCCTATTTATCTGAGGGTGCAAGTCATTGATTGTTCCGGCTTCTGCAACAGGGACGTAGCAGCAGAGCTTACAGGGACGTATTCACGCGTCCCGAACAATCAATGACTTGCACCCTCTAACCACGAAAGCCACTGAGTAAATACAATCAATTAACTCTAGCCACCCCTTGAATCGGGTTTCACGCCAATAATTTATTAGCAGGGATAATACAGACCAGTTTTGGAATCACGGCAATTGGAATAATACGGAGCTCTGTAACCTGGGTATCTTGGATCCGGTACGCCGTATCTTAATGCTCTATCAACAGCGATATCAGGTCGATGATACGGATGCACTGGTACGGGTACGGGTACAGGTACGGGCACAGGTACTACTGCTGAAGGGTAAGGAACCGGCACAGGTGGAATGAAATAATTTCGGGCACTGCTAAGCAGAGGATAAGAAATTGCCATCAGAGCAACAGTCAGTAAAAATATTTTTCGTTTCATTTCAAACTCCTACAAATATAATTCTGATTATCATCGATGCGAGCACCGTGTAAATTGCAGCGATCCAGTAATCGCTCAGCAGGGATGACGTTCTAATTGTGCAATAATTAGCGAGAAAATGCACACTTATAACGCTACGGGCAAAGGAAGAAAGAGACTGGCAAACGGTCGAACAGGGATTCCTGTTCCTTGTTCTAATCTAAAAAATCATCACCACAAAAATTCATTTTTCAACCCAAATCGCCCCACATCGCCTGTAGAATCGCAATCCCCGCCAATACAGCGGTTTCGGTACGTAATATCCTTGGGCCAAGGCGCACTCCAGTATACCCACAACTTAGGGCATGTTTGCGTTCCTGGTCGCTGAAGCCACCTTCAGGCCCAGATAATAATACTACCTCCTGTTGCGGATTTTGTACTTCGGACAATTTGACTTCGGATCGTGGGTCAAGAAACAGCCGAAGTCCTTCTCCGGTACTCACAAAATCCGTATATCCAACAGGCGAGCTGATCTCCGGTAATCGATCTCTACCGCACTGTTCACAGGCATTTTGAGCAATTTTCGACCAGTGTAAATGTTTTTGCTCACATTTTTCCGGGGTTAACTTTACAACCGTACGTTTGGTAATCAGAGGACAAATATGACTAACACCCAGCTCGACAGACTTCTGAATAACAAAATCCATCCGTTCGCCCCTCGATATTCCAACCGCAAGCTGAATAGACAATGCCGATTCAGTTTCTACAGGCCGCCATTTACCGATGTTTGCTGTAACACTCTTTTTACTGACCAGGGTCAATAATGCTGAAAACTCCCCGCCCTGACCATTAAACACAGTGATTGGATCACCTTTTTTCAGGCGCAATACATTACGTACATAATGGGCACTTTCGTTGTCGAAACTTATGGAAGTGTCAGTAGCAAGACTATTGCCGAGAAAAATTCTTGATATTCGCACGGATCAAATGCGACGACTCATTTCAAATCGAGACTGTTCCAAGTCTTAAGTACCAAATCTGATCTGTTCATGGTATAGAAATGTATACCAGGCACATCGGCGTCCAACAAGCGCTGACACAATTCGGTGAGTATCTCTGTGCCAAAAGCTAATACCGACTTTCTGTCATCGCCGTAATATTCGAAACGTTTTCTCATCCAGCGAGGAATTTCCGCACCACAACCCTCAGAGAAACGCGATATCTGGAAAAAATTCGAAATTGGCATGACTCCGGGTATTATCGGAATTCGTAAGCCCTTCTTTTCGCAGCGATCCACAAAATTAAAATAGGCATCCGCATTATAAAAATACTGCGTAATTGCCGAATCCGCACCGGCTTCAACTTTTCGAACAAAATTATTCAGATCGGCTTCCGCATGCGCAGCCTGTGGATGAACTTCCGGATAAGCAGCAACTTCTATTTTAAACTGATCTCCGGTTTCTTCACGTATAAAAGCCACCAGTTCGTTGGCGAATCGGAATTCACCCGCTTCCACCATTCCTGACGGCAGATCGCCACGCAATGCAACAATCCGTTTTATACCCTGCTCTTTATAGTCATGGATAATACGACGAATACTGTTACGTGTTGAACCGATACAGGAAATATGCGGCGCACTCTCCACTCCGGTACGCTGTTGCATATCTATGACAGTCTCTCGTGTTTTCTGGCGGGTCGTGCCTCCGGCACCAAATGTTACCGAGAAAAACAGAGGGTCAATGCGCGCCAGTTCATCCGAGGTTTCACGCAGTTGTTTTTCCGCGGCCTCTGATCTTGGCGGGAAAAATTCAAAACTGTAGTCCTTAGTATATTTCCGATTTTGATCCATGAAATTGCTTAACAGTGGAGTTTAAATACAATGATGGGACAACACCCCAGAGTCGAAGAATTTATTAAAGCAATGGGGAGGAATGAATGGCTGCACTGAACGACGGGCCTGCCCTGGTCAGGACAGGCCCACTGACCAAAATTGCTAGTAGCGATAGTGTCCGGGTTTGTACGGCCCATCAACATCAACGCTAATATAGGCTGCCTGTTTTTCTGTCAAACGGGTCAACTGAACACCTAATTTTTGCAAATGCAACGCAGCGACTTTCTCATCCAGATTTTTAGGCAAGACATAGACTTCATTTTTATAATCCTGCGCATTGTTCCATAACTCAATTTGCGCGAGCACCTGATTAGTAAATGAATTAGACATTACAAAACTTGGATGACCTGTGGCACAACCCAAATTCACCAGGCGGCCCTCTGCCAGAAGAATAATCCGTTTACCGTCGGGAAAAATGACATGATCAACCTGTGGTTTAATATTTTCCCATTCATAATCAGACAGCGAAGCAATATCGATCTCCGAGTCAAAGTGACCAATATTACAGACAATAGTCTGGTCTTTCATCGCCTTCATATGATCATGGGTTATCACATGGTAATTACCCGTTGCCGTGACAAAAATATCGGCTTCTGCCGCCGCAGTATCCAGGGTCACTACGCGATACCCTTCCATCGCAGCCTGCAGCGCACAAATTGGATCGATTTCAGTGACCCAGACTGTCGCGCCCTGTCCTCGCAATGACTGTGCACAACCTTTGCCAACATCACCGTATCCTGCAACCACAGCGATCTTGCCGGCAATCATCACATCGGTCGCACGCTTAATTCCGTCCAATAAAGATTCACGACACCCATACAGGTTATCAAATTTGGATTTAGTAACCGAATCATTGACATTGAAAGCCGGTGTCTGCAGAGTTCCTTTTTTAACCATTTCATAGAGCCGCAAAACACCTGTAGTCGTCTCTTCTGACAAACCTCTGACATCGTTCATTAGATCGGGGTATTTTTCATGCATGACGATGGTCAGATCACCACCATCGTCAAGTATCATATTAGGCCGCCAGCCGTCCGGCCCAAAGATTGTCTGATCGATACACCACCAGGCTTCGTCTTCTGTTTCACCTTTCCAGGCAAATACCGGAATCCCCACTGCAGCCATCGCCGCGGCGGCATGATCCTGAGTTGAGAATATATTGCACGATGACCATCGTACTTCAGCACCTAAATCGATCAGCGTTTCCATTAGCACTGCAGTCTGGATTGTCATATGCAAACATCCGGCAATCCGCGCGCCGCTTAGAGGTTTCTGGTCCCTATATTCTTCACGCAGGGACATAAGGCCCGGCATTTCGGTTTCGGCGATATTGATTTCTTTCCGACCCCATTCGGCCAGTGAGATATCCGCAATTTTATAATCTGGAGTCAGGTTTGTAACAGGTTGGCTACTCATAGGTTTTCCTTCTTTAGAATCGAAAATTTAAGGTTTCAGGGAACAGGCTTATAATCCCGCAGCGTCTTTCAGCTGATCGACTTTATCGGTCTTTTCCCAGGTAAATGTACTTTCTGTGCGACCAAAATGTCCGTATGCGGCGGTTGCCTGGTAGATCGGCTTTAACAAGCCAAGCATTGCAATCAAACCTCTGGGACGCATATCGAAAATATCGCGAACAATCGCAATCAGCCGATCCTCTTCGAGTTTTCCGGTGCCAAAGGTTTCGATACTGATCGAAGTCGGCTCTGCAACACCAATGGCGTACGATACCTGAAGCTCACAACGCTCCGCTAAACCCGCAGCAACAATATTTTTTGCCACATAGCGACTCATATAGGCAGCAGAACGATCCACTTTTGAAGGATCCTTACCACTAAACGCACCACCACCATGACGCGCCATACCCCCGTATGTATCAACAATAATCTTCCGACCGGTTAACCCACAATCCCCTACAGGTCCGCCGATGACAAACTGGCCGGTAGGATTGACGAGATATTCGGTATCCTTATGGATCCATTCTGAAGGGATCACCGGTAAAATAATTTCTTCTATAACCGCTTCGCGTAACTCTTTTGGGCCTATTTCGGGTGCATGTTGAGTCGAAAGTACCACCGCATCGACCGCGACCGGTTTATTGTCTTCGTATCGAAAAGTAACCTGACTTTTTGCGTCGGGTCTCAACCAGGGTAACGTCTTATTCTTGCGCAATTCAGCTTGCTTGTGTACTAAACGGTGCGAGTAGGTAATCGGTGCTGGCATTAAAACATCGGTTTCATTGCTGGCATAACCAAACATTAACCCCTGATCCCCGGCACCCTGCTCATGATCTTCGGATTCATCGACACCCATGGCAATATCTGCCGATTGTTTACCAATAGCATTTAAGACAGCGCAGCTCTCCCAGTCGAATCCAATAGACGGATCATCATAACCGATACCCTTGACCACGTTACGCACCAAATTTTCCATATCGACCCAGGCATTTGTGGTGATTTCTCCTGCCAGTATGACCATCCCGGTTTTCACGAGTGTCTCACATGCGACGCGAGATGCAGGATCCTGCTCCAGCAACGCATCCAAAACAGCATCCGACACTTGGTCAGAAACCTTATCAGGGTGTCCTTCAGAAACAGATTCTGATGTAAATATAAAATTTTGACTCACTATAATTTCCTTATGCAAAAAGCAAAATTAGATTAAAAATTGATATTTTAGTATCTAAGTAACAATTCACAGTATGATTAATACTTTAAGTTACAGATCGTTGCTCTACTAGATTGAGGCAACTAAATTCCATAGAATGATTTCGTATACCCATATCCTAACTGAATGCATCGACAATTCCACAGGCATATCGTTTTACCTAACCCATAAGTCTAGCACGGAGTTAAAATGTCATCCAGAATATATGAATGAATTATATTTCAGATCGCATTTAACAATGAATATTTGTTAACCCTGGTAATTAATAACAAGGGAATAAATGCTTCGAATCAGCAACCAACTCTACTTCAATTCTCTGCCAAACCTAAGCCAATAATCTCACCATCATACTTTATATTTCTGTTTTATAAATTATTTTCACCGTTTAACGACAGTACTGTTTGATAATTCAAGCCGAAGAGACCGCTTTAAGCTCATAGCTAAATTATGAATGCCGAATAAGAAAAGTTAATGAATTAATGGGAATAATTGTAAATACCGTAGCATTGGACATTGATATGTGGCTGGCCGGTATCACAACCCGACCCTTTCTGCTTATTCAATCAAATAATTCTAAAATTTAGTTAATGTGGATACTCAGCAATTTGACTGCTAATATTTAACTAACTCGCACTAAATATCTTTTGGACTTTCAGTATTAGAATGAGTCAGCAACAGGGAAAGTATATGAAATTTTTAACACCGGTTGAAACCAACTCTGCCGGTTCGGCAGACATTCGCTACCTCCAAGACTCGGCGAATCTTAAAATTTCGTATGGCAACACACGAATCCATGCATGGAACCTACAATCACTTCAGGGCATAAAAAAACCATTCAGGTATTATTTCGCAGCGGTACAATTATTTGATTATCAACAAACGAGAAAGAAATCCCCTACACTCCGATTGTCTCTTGCAAAGCAATTAACTACAGAAATTCATAATCCATACCCGGTCATTCAGTTTGGGCCACCCACCCCCCCTGGATTTTACCGGTAACCGGGACAATAACAGCCAATATGTAAAGAATGGTTGGAACATTAACAATGACTGAAATTATAAATACACCACTGCCAGGAGTTCTCTTAATTAAACCCAAAGTTTTCGCAGATAACCGAGGATTTTTTTTACAAACTTTTCAGGCTGAAATGTATCGAGACCTTGGACTGGACTGCACCTTTGTCCAGGACAACCATTCGCGCTCTCAACGCGGTGTACTCAGAGGTCTACATTATCAATTGCATTACCCTCAAGGTAAATTAGTGAGTGTTGCATCCGGCGAAGTATATGATGTAGCCGTTGATATCAGACAGGGTTCACCCACATTTGGTCAGTCATATGGAATGATTTTGAACGATATTAATCATTATCAAATCTACGTTCCACCAGGTTTCGCCCACGGCTTTTGTGTAATGTCAGAGACCGCAGATTTTGTCTACAAATGTTCAGAATTTTACCACCCGGAAGATGAAGGTGGAGTGCTCTGGAATGATCCAGACCTTAAAATCGAATGGCCTGATATGGAGGTTCAGCTTTCACAGAAAGATCTAATAAACGATAAACTATGTGATATCTCGGCAAATAATCTTCCGTATTATCAAAAAGGCACTAACAAATGAAGATCTTATTGACAGGTGCCACCGGCCAAGTGGGTCGGGAAATTGGAATTCAGGGGGCCAGTTTCGGGCATCAAATCGTCGAACTCAATCATCAGAACCTGGATATTGCGAATAGGTCATCAGTTTCTCAAGCATTAACGCACAACCAGGCAGACCTTGTTATAAACTCTGCAGCCTATACTGCTGTGGACAAAGCGGAAAAAGACGTAGATCAGGCATTCGCAGTGAATCGGCAAGGTCCAGAAAACCTTTCCCTGGAAACAACCGCATCAGCCACACCAATCATCCATATTTCAACAGATTATGTATTCGACGGCAAAGCCTTCGAACCTTACTCTGAAAATGCTTCAGCGAATCCGATAAATGTATACGGGCGCAGCAAGTGGCAAGGCGAAGAATCTGTACGAAAGGCGAATCCAAGTCATATAATTTTACGCACCAGTTGGGTATACGGAATATACGGAAACAATTTTGTACACACCATCCTCAGACTCGCTTCGGAAAGGGAGATCCTCAATATCGTATCTGACCAATTGGGCGCACCTACTTCTGGCAGTAGTATTGCTGCTTGTGTATTACAAATTTGCAGCCACATTCAACAAGGCGATGATATCGCCTGGGGAACCTACCACTATTCAGGCACACCGGAGACTAATTGGTACGAATTTGCCAACAGGATTGTGTCTTTGGGGCTCGAATACGGTGTATTAACTCGACCCGTGCACATTTCCCCTATCCCGACATCTGATTTTCCAACACCCGCGAAGCGCCCCAGGAATTCACGCCTGGAATGTGGAAAAATTAGTAAGACCTTCGGTATTACTCCCCGAAACTGGCAGGAAGAGCTAGAAACTGTCATAAAAGCCATCGCACAACATAAGAAATAAAACCCCAGGTAGATGATGAGGCCACCCTGAAGGTTCTCCACTAATGGGGTCATATATGGTCCGCCCCGTATTGTGCACTAATGGGGTCACACTAATGGGGTCAGGTCTAGTTTATAGGCATCATACCTAGACCTGACCCCTACGTCCCGACCCCTACGTCCGACCCCTACGCCCCTCGGTTTGAAATCCAAAGATGAACTAAAGAGTTAGCTATTCCAGCCGATAAATAATTTCACTCTTCCAAGCTATTAAGATAACTCAATGTCAAAGAAGATGAAGCAAGCCTACAAACCACTTGAAATAAAACTCAAGAACTCCGCCAAAGCCCATAGACAACTAAAAATATTTGGCCCTTTGTTGTGTTTTATATTGATATTCTGTTTTTTTACCGTGCATTCTGGAACCACGTTCTGGGTAAACTATGCAATTATAATTGGTCTGGTATTTTCACCCCTGGGTTATTTAATTCCAAGAATTTTTTGGCGACTCTTGCCAAACCAACGTTAACGAGAATTTATTCTTACTGCCAATCCTCAAACACGGAGAAAAGTCTGACCTGAAGATCTGTGAGATAAATAAGAAATATGCTGGGACAACAATTGGGAATCTAAAATTTCGGCTACTCAAAAAAAATTTATTTAATCCCTTCTTTCTTAAACCGATCAGCTATACGCTTTTGAATTATAGGCCCCAATGATCGCCCAAACACCTGACCTGCCTGCATGCTTTCTTGTGCAACTAAAGGCATAATTCTTATCATTTTTTGTCCAAATGGAGTGTTGTTTAGCTCTATCATTTTATTTAAATCTTCAATAGTAAAATGCTTATCGTAAATCGGATAAATTATCTCAGCCATCTTTTTACTTACGATGATTTCTTCGTTAATGATTGCTTTTACTTCTTCCTCCAATATTTCTAATGCAACAGGTTTTATATCCGGGTTGTTTTTTTCAACACCAGGGTCATTTGTTGAACAAATAGATCAGAAAACTGCCTTCCAATTGCCCTTGCAGATTGGCCTGTTTGCTCCAGCACCTTATCTATAAGAATCTTTTTTTCGGCACCAACCTCATTTGCCAGCACTAAGGGTGTTATAGCCAGGAACATACAAACGAGAATAACTTTTATTTCTTTCACATTGCCCCCAAATTAATATAAACAGTAGGCTTGTCCTGAGAAACCGTAGAAAACAAGCGGTCAACTTGGATTTTTTTGTCCCAAAAATATCTTAACCCTGCTAATACCTATTACAGAGCACAACATTTTTTCTCCAGACATCTGTAACCTGGATTATTTTAGAAATCTCAGGCTTCCACACTATGGAGCGAGGTTTTAATAATATGCGAAAGATTGACGCAGGATTATTGTTTGTATTCAAGGCGTAGCAACAGGCGCATAGCAGGACTACGCAACTGTTGCTACAACACAGAAGACAGACAATAAGATAAGTCAAGATTCGTATATTATTGAATCCTCGCTCCTATGGGCATTAGATCCCCATATTGAGCTATATTAGCCGTAAGTCTGTTGCTCTAAAAACACCATCTTTACACACGAATCGTATCTACATTAGCCAAAAACCAATCATATGTATCACGAATCCCTAATTCAATTTCGATCTTAGCTTTCCAGCCCAAATTTGCGAGCCTGGTAACATCTAATAACTTACGCTTTGTACCATCCGGTTTTGTAGTATCAAATTTCATCTCACCGTTATATCCGGTAACTTTTTTTACGATCTCGGCCAACTCACGAATTGTAATATCGGATCCAACTCCGACATTAATAATATCTGCCGCAGAGTAGCTTTCCATCAGGAAAACGCTTGCATCGGCCATGTCGTCTACATGCAAAAATTCCCGGCGAGGGCTTCCGCTACCCCAGATTTCCACCCCAGCTTTCTTCTGTTGCTTTGCCTCATGAAACTTTCTTATCAAGGCCGGCAACACATGAGAATTCTGCAAATTGAAATTATCCCCCGGACCATATAAATTTGTTGGCATCAATGCAATGGCATTAAAACCATATTGCTTTCTGTATGCCTGACACATTTTTATCCCGGCAATTTTTGCAATCGCGTACCATTCATTAGTCGTTTCCAGCTCACCCGTTAAAAGACACTCCTCTTTCATGGGCTGGGGAGATAATTTAGGATAAATACAAGAGGAACCAAGAAACACAAACTTTTTACACCCGGACTTGTACGCAGAATCGATCAGATTATTCTGAATAAAAAGATTGTCACGAATAAAATCAGCGGGCATAGTATCATTTGCATAAATCCCGCCCACTTTTGCCGCCGCGTCAATTACACAGTCCGGCTTTTCTTTTTCAAAAAAAGCCTGAACCGCTACATAGTCAGTTAAATCCAGTGCTTGCCGATCACAAAGCAAAATATTTTTATATCCTTTGTTTTGCAAGGTTCTGAAAATTGCAGAACCGACCAGACCGCGGTGCCCCGCTAAAAATATCTTTGATCCAAAATTGACTGGATTGGAAACTGTATCTTTTTGGCTACTCATTCGTGGTAGTTAAATGTTTTATATCCTTCGCGCTGGCAAAGCGCATCCCGCTCTGCAACCATGAGATCTTCACGAACCATTTCGCGCACCAATTCTTGAAACCCTATCCTCGGCTCCCACCCCAATTGCTGTTTGGCTTTTGTCGCGTCACCAAGTAATGTCTCTACTTCGGTGGGTCGAAAATATCGCGGATCAACCTGTACAATACATCGCCCAGTTTCGCAGTCATAGCCCTTTTCCTCCACACCCTGGCCTCGCCAATCAATCGAAATATCCAACTCCGCAGCCGCCACATTCACAAATTCACGCACCGAATTCTGCTGACCAGTTGCAATCACAAAGTCATCAGCTTTGTCTTGTTGTAACATCAACCATTGCATTTCCACATAATCTTTTGCATGACCCCAATCTCTTTTGGCATCCAGATTTCCCAGATAAAGGCAATCCTGTAATTCTAATTTTATGCGGGAAATTGCCCGAGTGATTTTACGCGTTACGAAGGTTTCACCACGCCTTGGTGATTCATGGTTAAACAAAATACCATTGCATGCATAGATTCCGTATGCCTCACGATAATTCACTGTGATCCAATAGGCATACATTTTTGCCACCGCATAGGGTGATCTTGGATAAAACGGGGTCGTTTCAGTTTGAGGAATTTCCTGAACTTTGCCGTAAAGTTCGGACGTTGATGCCTGATAAAATCGGGTTTTTTTCTCTAAATTTAATATGCGTATCGCTTCAAGAATTCTTAGCGTCCCTAAAGCGTCCGCATCAGCGGTATATTCTGGAGATTCGAACGAAACCGCAACATGACTCTGGGCTGCCAGATTATAGATTTCATCCGGCTGAACTAATTTTATAATTCGAATTAAATTGCTGGAATCAGTTAAATCCCCATAGTGCAAAATAAAACTTCTATCATCTATATGAGGATCCTGATAAAGATGATCAATCCGATCAGTATTGAATAAGGACGCACGACGTTTGATTCCATGCACTATATAGCCTTTGCCAAGCAAGAATTCGGTCAAATAAGCGCCATCCTGACCGGTAATGCCTGTTACCAACGCAACCTTTTTCATTAATGCTCTTTCTGTCTGTAAATAATTAAAATGGTACTTTGATTTACCATGTCAGGGCAACCTTCACTTAGGAGCGAGGTTTTAATAATATACGAATCCTGACTTGTCTTATTGTCCGTCTTCTGCGTTGTAGCAACA
>CAZGQY010000109.1:0-14286 GCA_964528035.1 uncultured Methylococcaceae bacterium
AGTGTATGCGGCAGGGAAGCCGCATCCAAGCCTACAAGGATGTATTTACGGCGTTTTCCGGAACAGATCACCCATAGAGGGGCGAGCAGTTACGCACAGCCTTAGGATTGCAATCGGTCGGCAAACTGATCGGTTGCTGTTATCAGAGCATCGCTTATACCTTTTTCTGTTGCCGCATGACCGGCATCCGGTACTATAATGAGCTCAGCTTCGGGCCAGGCTTGTTTTAGCGCCAGCGCCTGGTCTATCGGACAAATCGTATCGTATCTGCCGTGGACGAGGATTCCCGGAATATCGGAAAGTATCGAGGCATTGTTGAGTAATTGGTTGGGCTGCATAAAGGAATGGTGAATAAAATAGTGACATTCGATGCGTGCCATACTCAGTGCAACTGAAGTCTGGGCAAAAAATTCTTCGGTTGATGGATTATTGAGCAAAGTGGCTGTGCGTCCTTCCCACAGTGACCATGCTTTGGCTGCTTCAAGCTGTCTGGCTGGATCTTTATCGGTTAACAGTCGATAGTAGGCATTGACCATTTCATGGCGGTCTGACTCAGCGATCGGTTGTAGAAAATCTTGCCAATAGTCCGGAAATATTCGACTGGTTCCCTGTTGATAAAACCATTCGATGTCCTGGTCTCGACACAAAAAAATACCACGCAGGATCAACCCGAGTATATTATGCGGAAATTGCTCTGCGTACGCGAGTGCCAGGGTTGACCCCCAGGAACCACCAAATACCAGCCATTGTTTGATCTTCAGGTGCTGGCGTATTGTTTCTATATCGGCGATTAAATTTTCAGTGGTATTGGCTTCAAGCTCAGCGTGCGGAGTGGATTTTCCGCAACCGCGTTGATCGAAAAGAATAATACGGTAACGCTTTGGATCAAAAAAACGGCGGTGGGTGGGCGTGCAACCAGCACCCGGGCCTCCATGTAAGAATAGTACCGGAATACCGTTTGGATTTCCGCATTGTTCAATATATAAGGTATGTAAATGATCCACCGCCAGCATTTCTGAAGTGAAATGGGTGATTTTTGGATAAAGTTGGCGCATAAGCGTATTACCCTTTGATGTCATAAGTAGGTTAAAATTCTACCAGCAATACCCGAATAGGAGCCAAAATAAAATGACTGGCGGAAATTATTTAGTGGCGGCTTTCTGGAAGATTGTCCGTGAATGGACGTCGATGCAAGCGGAGGCGGTTTTGGGGCTATTTCTTCTATTAAAAGTGGTGAATATGGGGTATCGTAAACAAGTTAAATGGGTAAAGAGGGGGCACCATCCACTTTTCTATAGTAGGCTCTCTGTTCTCGGACAGTCTCCAAAGTATTGTCTCGCTTTAAAATTATGAGGAGGAGTATGTAATGGTAAATATTCGATCAATTCTTTTAGTTGTTCCATTGGTTGCTGTAACCAACCTGGCCCTCGCCGGGAAATGGGAAGCGCTTCCTGCGAAAGCACCGGCACCAGCGGATAATCCCACCACAGCAGCTAAGGTCAAATTGGGGCAGATTTTATTTCTGGATCCACGTTTGTCTTCAACCGGGACGGTTTCCTGCAATTCCTGCCACAATGTTATGTTGGGTGGTGAAGATAATCGTGCGGTAGCGATGGGTGTTGATGGACAGACCGGTGGGCGCAGCGCTCCAACTGTCTGGAATGCAGCATTTAATTCAGTGCAATTCTGGGACGGTCGGGCGCCAAGTTTGGAAGAACAGGCTAAAGGCCCGGTTACCAATCCAATCGAAATGGGGATGAAAAGCTGGGACGATGTGGTGGCGCGGCTAAAAGTCATTCCAGGGTACGCTAAACTTTTTGAGAAAGCATTCGGCAGTGCCGATTCTATTTCAAAGGATAATGCGGCCAAAGCCATTGCAGCCTACGAAAGAACCCTGATTACACCAAACAGCGCCTACGACAAGTATGTTAAAGGCAATAAAAAGGCATTGACTGACGAGCAGGTGCGAGGCATGAATACATTTGCTGAAGTCGGTTGTGGTTCGTGTCACAGTGGGGCGGCATTTAATGGGCCGAAGATGAAACCCGGTAAAGGACATTTCATGAAATTCCCGGTTTATCCGAATAAGGTTTTTCAGTCAAAGTATAAGCTTACTAAAGATGCGGGGCTTGCTGAGGTCACTGGAAAAGTCAGTGATAAACAATTGTGGAAGATACCTACTCTGAGAAATATCGCTTTAACAGCACCCTATTTCCATAACGGGTCGGTAAAATCATTGGATCGTGCAGTTGAAATCATGGCGAAGATGCAATTGGATAAAAAACTAAGTAAATCTCAAATTAAGGATATTGTTGCGTTTCTGAATGCATTGTCGGGTCCCTTCCCGAAACAGAAGATGCCGGAATTACCTGGCACTCCAGGAACGACTTTGAATTAATAACTTGATTTTTATCGTAATCGGAGTATTTCTCAATTAAGTTCTCCGGATTCCGTTACACTAGTACTCCATCACAGTTGTGTTGGGGGGGTAGGTAATGTCGAGAAGTGGTCAGCTGCCAGGCGCACGGGCGCAGGACTAGTCGCACGTGTCAAGCGAGTGCAACAACGCAGATGGCTGCTTATCGGCTGATATACCCGTCAATACAACAATGATGGAGTACTAGCAGGCTACGGTTGATCTACTGTAGTCTGGATGAAGTGGAGCGGAATCCGGGACAATTCCCGCAGAAAAATATATTTTTGTGCCACGGTCAGAATTGTTCTTGACCTGCCAAAGAAACAATTCCAGTTTTTTCTAAAAACTGGCTCCAAAACCATCTTATTTTCTACAACAACCTATCTAAGCCAGTTTCCCTGAGTCGCTGATTGCAGCGGTGTTTCCTGGAAAAAAAACCAATGCCTGCTACGGTTAGTTGTATTTAGGCCGAAATCCTAATTAATTGTCGAGCACTATCATATAGTAGATAGTATCGATAATATGGTTATTAGCTTGGCGATATCAGCGTAGGTGCGCGCGGGCTTGAGTATTGTAAATTTAATTCTCAGACCTTATGAACCTCTGATTTGGAAAAATATGTTGATGGTTTCAGAATGAGTGTAGAAGAGATAATCACTTGCCAGCTTCCAGACAGCGATGATTCACAATTGGCACAATCTGAGATGGAAAGCCTATTTCAGGTTTCGTTACAGTCCAACTTGTATCTGAATGTGACGAATGATGCACAGGCAAAGATAAAATACTTGGACTATGCGGTTTTGCGGAACCCAAAAGATCTTCGCTGTCATATTCAACGAATTTCCTCCCATCAAGCGAATGCTCATTTCGAAGGCTTATACGGTGCAATGATAGATTTGTTTATTGTGTTGGGTAGCAATGGCAGCGCTATAAAAGAAAGGATGTTGAAACACGCTGGTTCTCTGTTAAATGATGACCAGCGTAAAACCTTGCGCGGATATTCAGAATCTTCTGAAGCTGCTCGGGCTGAATTCAATTGGTTACCTTTATGCCAGGCTTCGTTATTCAGTAATGGTTTGATCGGAAATCGACAGCTGGTTGAGGTGGGTGATTGTCTCGAAAGTAATGTTCGCTGCAAAGATCCATTAGAAGAAGCGCGAGAGTGTATAGAATATAGCCAGGTGGAGCAAGCCCGGCGAATACTAGAAAAGGCCGTTCTTCACAATCCGTCCCAGGCAGATCTCTCTATAGAACTACTGGATATTTATAAGTCGACACAAAATGTGCATGGTCTGCGAGATTTAATAGAACAGTTTAGAAAAGCCGGACATAAGGTTCCTGAAGTCTGGTTGGATTTTTCCGATTCATATACTGACATCTGATCAATGAGAAAAAGAAACGATCTTCTACGTGTCTCAGTATTGGGTATGGATCAACGTACACAAACGACATTTACTTATTTTCTACGCGGGCCTTGTAAAAATCGGGCAATAGTGGTGTCTGATGAATCAGCGGAAGTGTATATCATTGATGTAGATGGTATTCATGGTAAGGATCTATTTGTCCAGGAACGAAAGAAATTCCCATGGCGACCTATTATTGTGGTCTCACTCGCATCTCCTGATGATCCTCAGGCCATTTTTGTCCGCAAACCGGTAAAACCAGTGGAGATGCTTGCGGCTTTGGAAGAAGCACGATTAATCCTTGCTTCTCCGGATAGTCGAGGGAAAGAGTCCGCGTTAGAAGGCAGTAAGGAAAAGGATCCTCCAGATCCTGATATTGGAAGTACGGAAACGGTGGTGGTTAAGCGTTCCCGGAATTCGAATAAGCAAATTCACGGCTCAGCTCATTCGACAGCGATGTTGTTAGATGATCAATCGTATTCAAAGTTTGTGGGTACAGTGGCGGATATTGATCCGAATATTCAGGAACAGGTATTAGCTGCCCATTATCAGCGAAAAGATTATCTGCAGGCCTATGTACAATCTGCAATCAAATTAGCGAATTCTAAAAATCGGATATTAACTCTGAATTGCGGTTGGAAGCCTATTACGATATTTCCTCATACTCGTGAAATATGGGTGGATTCGGATGACAAACAGTTGCGAGCATTTTGTGTACTGCCCATTCGCTCGATATCAAATATTGATATGAGTGACGCGAAAAGCGGCTCAGGAATATCGGTTACGGCAGTCAATCATAGTGAAGAGAGTCAATCTCATGATCCGGAACGATTCCAATCCATGGATGCGTTTCTGTGGAAATTGGCATTGTGGACATCGAATGGTCGTGTGCCAGCCGGAATCGAATTATCGTATCCTGTGTATTTACGAGTATGGCCCAATTTGTCCCGATTAGTCGTTATTCCTCATGCTTTACGTATCGCCGCATTATTAATCGAAAAGCCCAGATCTTTGCTGGATGTTGCTGCTACATTGCGAATTCCACAGCAATATGTTTTTTCGTTTTTTAGTGGAGCGTATGCGCTGGGAATTGCAGGCCAGGCCAGGAGAACTGTTGATATTGCGGTTGCGCCACGACCTTTGAAGGCAACAGAGAATTGCGGGTTATTACAGAAAATAATGAGTCGTCTCAGGATACATCTCTAATACAGACATGAGTGCCTTTAAGATAATTTTCACAGGCCCGGTTGGAGCGGGTAAAACTACCGCAATTTCTTCGATAAGTGATGAGCCTCCGATACAGACAGACGCTATCGCAAGTGATATGACAAAATCCAGGAAATCGGCAACCACTGTTGCCATGGATTATGGAATATTAAATCTGGATGACGGGGAGCGTATTCATCTTTATGGTACCCCGGGACAAGAAAGATTTGATTTTATGTGGGAGATTTTGACCAATGGTGGAATTGGCTTGGTTCTATTACTAGACAATTCAAGACCTGATCCCTTCAAAGATTTGAGATTTTTTCTCGATTCCTTCAAAGAATTTATTGATTCTACCAAGCTTGTGATTGGTGTCACGCAAATGGATTTGAGTGCTACACCCGCGATCAATGATTATCATCTACAATTGGGGGAGTATGAATTAAATCCACCGATTTTCGAGATTGATGCCAGAGAAAAGAAAGATGTTTCTCTACTGGTTCAGTCGTTGTTGTTTTCGTTGGATCCGGGGTTAAAGGAAGCTTGAAATGCAAAAATACCGATTAAGTGAAACCTTGTACACTTATCCAACGCCCGGCGGGGCGTTTCATGCGATTTCCAATAGCGATCCTGATCCGTCTCGGAAATTTTTGCACGGCTTGCTGTGTTGTGAATCGACCCCAAAGCTATCCGTTGAGACTGTCCAGGAATGGAGTGGCGTCGAGGATGAAGAAGGTGCAATGAGTTTATTACACCATGTGCAGCAACTTACATGGGTTCAGGGGCTGGAAAAACCCATTCATTGTCCGGATCAACCGTTGGAAGACATATTGCCCGATCTTTTAGCCAAGCTTACAACGGATGGCAAAGTACTGTTAGCGGATAATCAGGGGTTTTATTTGGCAGCCAGTGGTTTTCCGCATGAAGTCGCCGAAGAGCTTTCTGCTCTGAGTGCAGAGCTGGCAAATTTGAACGAAAGGCGTTCCAGTCTTTTGGAAAATAACCTGGGTTACAAGAATAGTGCCTGGGCGCTTATCGATGCCGCAGGTTGCAGTAAAGTGGGATTCTGGCCGATGTACATTGGAAAGCAACGCTTTGTATTGGTCATTTCGGGACTGCCACGTCTGAATCAACCGGATTTCGTCAATTTAGTATGGACTTTAAGCATGCGTTATGCAGTATCCACACTCAATTGAAAAATCGACAAAAATGCAATGAGTCAGCGAAATATGTATTGAGGTTTCCGGTCAGTGATAAATGTGGCATTTGGACAGGAATAACACGAAAAGTGTTTAATTTTGCGAATAATTAATGACACTCGAGCGAAACAATTGACTTGTTGAAAAGATACGAAAAATGGGTAATCGCAGTTTAGAATTAGAGGAATAACTTTATGCGCGCAGATATGCTTACTTCGATTCTGACCGAATTGAATGGAACATCAGCTGATATTGAAGCTTCAGGTGTAATATCAACCGACGGCTTGATGATGGCTTCAGTGTTACCGCAGGGAATGGATGAAGATCGAGTGGGTGCAATGAGCGCGGCGATGCTTTCTCTCGGGGATCGTACGGCGCAGGAATTAGTCCGTGGTGTGCTTGAACAAGTGCTAATCAAAGGTGACCTGGGTTATGTATTGATGACTTATGCGGGCCAGGAGGCAGTGTTAACCGTTATGGCAAAACCAAATTCCAAGTTAGGTTTGATATTTCTCGACGTAAAACGTGCCGCCGAAAATATTTCAAAAATGGTGTAGTATCCTGGCTATATTGATCAATATAGCCAGCCGCTAAGCGCTATCCTTAGCTACAGCGAAGGTCATTCCCATTCACCGCGTTTAGCTCTAACTTCCTCAACTGCAAGCTATTGTAATTGGGTTGTTAAAGTTATTTTCTGGCAAATCTTGAATTTCAAAGTCGGTATATGCGAGAGTAGATTTACTAATGTCGTAGTAGACTATGTTCCACGTTCAAACGCGCAGAAAAATGACTGTTGACGATCTCTTTTAAGTCAGGCAGCTAAGTGGTAACCTGCGCTGATGTCAATACTATCGATCAACGGGCTGTCAAAACGATACGGGACTACGCATGCGGTTAGGGACTTAAACCTCACAGTTGAGCCAGGTAATGTGTACGGGTTGCTGGGGCCGAATGGCAGCGGTAAATCAACTACGCTTGCTATGATTCTGGGTGTAACCCGTCCAACTGCCGGGCAATACCAGTGGTTTGACGGTGCCTACTCTGGCGCTCGATCACGTCGGCGTATAGGGTCTATTCTCGAGCGCCCTAATTTTTATAGCTACCTGAGTGTAGTTCAAAATCTTAAGGTAACCTGTGCAATACGAGGATTAGGGACATCAGCGGATATCGATTCAGTCCTTAAACTGGTTGGACTTGATGACGCGAAAAATCAACCCTTTGATAATTTATCGCTGGGAATGCAGCAACGATTGGCTATGGCGGCAGCGCTTGTTGGGGAGACTGATGTATTGGTGCTGGATGAGCCGACCAACGGAGTTGATGCTAAGGGAATTGCTGAAATTCGCCAGATTATTCTGGATGTTGCTTCTCAGGGAAAAACGATTATTCTTGCCAGCCATATATTGGATGAAGTGCAGAAAGTCTGTACGCATATCAGTATATTGAAAGCAGGCAGAGTTCTCGAATCCGGTTCGATTGAAAATCTGTTGTCTGCCGAGGAGTGCATCGAAATTGCCGGTCATGACATGCAGGGATTGTTTCTGGCGATGGAGAATCTGAAACAGTTTGAATCTATAGAGCGGCATGAGGAATACTATGTTGCCAGGCTAAGACCCGGTGCCGATATTGCTCAAATCAATGCTCATTTGGTTCACCAGGGACATCCTCCTTTTCATTTGAGTCGCATTAAGCAGTCGCTGGAAGCCCGGTTTTTGGAAATTACAGGTGAGCAATGATTCGAATATTTCGAGCGGAATGGATTAAAATAATTCATGCACGGTCTTTTTGGTCGATGTTATGTACCTATGGTTTTATCTATTCTGTCTGCGTTTACGCATTTGCAAAATTTTTCGCAAGTTTGACGGTAAATGGTGGAAGCATAGGGACCGCAATTATGAATGGCCCGCAGGCGTGGGCAGCGATTGCCTGGGTCGGTCATTGGCTTAGCTTTCTGTTGGGATTCACTGTTATTCAATTGGTATGTAATGAATTTGAATTTCGTACCAATAAGCAGAATATTATCGATGGCTACAGCCCCGCTGAATACTATGCGGGCAAGATTATGCTTGTGCTCGGTGTATCAATACTGGCCAGTTTGCTGTATATCGTCATTGCTGCAATATCAGCGGGTGCTTATTTTGCTGGTGAAGTCGTGGCGGCTTTCACTCTTGCTTGTGTCGGTACGCTCAGTTTGGCATTGATATTTGCATTCTTTGCACGCCGGGCGGGTCCTGCGGGCTTTCTATTTTTAGCCTATCCCGTAATATTGGAACCTATTATTAACTATTTATTGTCTGGAAATAGTGCCACGGGAATGAGCCAGTTTTTACCTGCGGAAGCGTTTTCGAGATTAACCCCATTCCCTGTTTCGCAATCACAATGGGGGGGAGATCTAAATTTTGCTCATAATTCCTTAATTGCAGTCTGTGTTGTAATAGGATTATGGAGCTTAAGTTATTTGGCCTTTAGTTACTCGGATCGGTGATGCGGCATAATATAATCAGACTAATTATGGCTTGGCCGGTATCGGTTGATGGTGACTGCCTGAGTTTTTTTGAGAGTGATATTTAGTGAGTGATGGGATAGAAAAACAGGTCAATCCGTTCGGGGCAGAAAAATTAGTGGTCGCGATATCATCACGTGCGTTGTTCGATCTGGATGAATCACACAGAGTTTTTGAAACCAGTGGCAAAGAGGCATTTTGTAAATATCAGATAGAACGTGAAGATGAACGCTTAGCCCCCGGGGTTGCTTATCCACTGGTTAAAAAACTGCTTGCATTAAACGACCAATTTCCTGACTCGCCACTGGTTGAAGTAATCCTGTTGTCCAGGAACAGTGCAGACACAGGTTTAAGAATATTTAATTCGATACAGGTTCACGAGTTGGATATTTCCCGTGCCGCGTTCACCAGTGGCCATTCGCCTTATACCTATATATCGGCCTTTGGAGCACACCTTTTTTTATCCACTAATGCTGAAGATGTCGTCAAAGCATTGGATGCTGGTTATGCAGCGGCAACGATTTTTCCTGCAAAACCTGGCAATAGCGATGGTGGCCAACTTCGCATCGCGTTTGATGGAGATGCGGTTCTGTTCTCAGATGAATCGGAACGCATTTATCAATCCCAGGGATTGGCAGCGTTCTCAGAAAATGAAAAGGCAGAAGCAAAAACACCCCTGCCTGGTGGGCCATTCAAAGAGTTTTTGGCTGCTTTGCATCGTATACAAGGTCTTTTCGAACCCGGCAACTCACCCATTCGAACAGCCCTGGTTACCGCACGGGCGGCTCCGACACATGAACGAGTAGTTAGAACTTTACGCGCCTGGGGTATACGAATCGATGAGGCTTTATTTCTGGGTGGAATGGAAAAAGGTGCCTTTCTCGATGGTTTTGGTGCAGACATTTTTTTCGATGATCAATTGGGTCATTGCCAGTCGACCAGCGAGCATGTGCCTACCGGACATGTTCCGCATGGAGTGGCTAATGACCCTCATCGACCATGAATTCAAATTTTGTAGGGACTATCTTTTTGGCTTCAGTAACAGATTGTAACCGCTCATGTTGTGCCCGCCACTGTTTCAAATAGTTGGAAATGGCCTTCGGGTTTGAAATTTCCGGTTTGGAATGTTGGCTTTTATCGTCGGCGATGATTTCCATTTCCCGTATGAGCACCAATTCTTTTGCTTTTTCAAAGGCCGCTTCAAAAGACTTCGACACCGGTAGCGCATCAAGAAAAAAAGCCCTTCCAAAGTAAGTCATATCTGCATCGTCTGAGCAGCCGAAGGATGTTCTGTCATGGGCAGCTGATGTCATTATCAGGCTATGTTTGTTTTTTAGTTCTGGGATGAAACCACCCGAATAGCAGGCGGATATAACGATTATTTTCCATTTGACGGGTAAGTCATTAACGATTCTTGCTAAGCGCTTTGCCGGTAAATCAGCGATAGCCAAACCGTCTTGATCCAGTACTAATTCATGTTTTTTTGATCCGTGACTGGTCAAATAAATAAACAGTATGTCTTTTTTCTGATCCATCTTAGAGCTAACCCCAAGCAATATCTGTTCAATTCCTGTGCGGGTTGCAAGTGGGGTGGAATCAACGGTTTTAGGGTTGTTTGCCACGATTACAGAATGACCTTTTGTATTGTAAGATTGGTCAAATATTTTGCGAATAGTCGTGACTTCTTTTAAAAAAACGTCCTGTTTACCATCACCTCCGATGCCAACAAAAAATAAATTGATCTGTTTGCTGTCACTTGGGAGCAACCGATTGATTGTTGCCTGAATAAGCTGGTTCTGGTTATATAAAACTTTTTCAGTATTGGCTTCACGAGGTTCAGGTTCGATGCCGTCACCAATGTAGTTGCCATACCTCCATTTGCCTGATAATTGTGTTACGCCGTCATTTGCAACTGCGTAATTTAATATACCTGGTCCGTTGTAGTAGCCATATTTAAACTCTCCCTGGTAACGATCTCCGTTTGCGTTTAATAATTCGCCCCGACCATGGTACTTCCAATCTAAGAACTGGCCGTGATAAGTTTGACCCTCTTTAGCATAATAAACACCCTCTCCAGTGAGTTGTCCCTGTTCAAACTCGCCTTCAAATTGGTCACCATTGTTATTACTGAATTTGCCTTGCCCTTGGTATAACCAGTCTTTAAATTCTCCTTTGTAGTGATTGTCATGTGCGTCTTCAAAAACACCTGTTCCTGTGAATTGTGATTCAACAAATTCACCTTCATAGCGATCACCAAGATTTGTTTTGTAAAGACCAGGTCCATGAAATTCCCCCATTTTAAAATAGCCACGATATGACGAACCATTACTGTATATAAGATGCCCTTCTCCCTGGTATTTACCATTTTCAAAATTTCCCACGTAGGATTCATCATCTTTTATGGTTAATGTGCCTGAACCGTGAAATTGGTCGTTTTTGAAATGCCCTATGTAAGATGAACCCCGTTTGGATTCCTTCTGTCCAAAGCCATCAAAATGGAAATTCTTGAATTGCCCTTTATATTCAATGCCTGCTGTCGTTTTTAAATACCCCTGTCCTGTCAATATACCCTCAACAAACTGGCCCTCATAGAGGTCACCTTTTGCTGTTAGCAATTTGCCCTGGCCGGAGAAAAGGCCATTGTCGAACATTCCATGATAGCTGCGTCCGTTTGCCCAAATTATTTTTCCTTCACCGGTAAATTGGCCTTCTCTGATTTGTCCATAATACTTGCCACCATCGGGTAAAAGTGCAGAAGCCGGAATGATAAAGGTTTCTGTATCGTATTTTGTGAAAAGCAATAAAGAAACAATCAGGGAAATGACCAAGGTGATATTTTTTTTCACTTTTAAGATCCTTCTTTAGTTTATAGTTGGGTTCAGAAAATGTTGTATTTGGCGTTACAAATTGATTTTCTGAAACAATTAGATCAAGTTAAAAAAAATGTAGTGATTGCTCTCCTATTGTAGTCGCTCCAACAATTGGAAACTTAGCGCTCCTATAATAAATTGTTGAAAATGAGTAGTGAATTTATATTCGCCGCAACAAATTTACCTGGAATGTGTCTAAATAACGAGTAATTCATCAGTACAAACTGGGCAAAGTACTGAAAGAATCTCTGTTTTTGGACAATATACGACAGGATGGTTGGAAATCGAAAATAACCGAAACACTAATGAAACTCTACAGTCCAGGGATTCCACGAGGGAGTAAGTAGATGGATATTCGGGCTATAAGGAGCGAGGATTCAATAACTAGTGTCCCAAACGCCAAGTTGGTCGAGTAAACAGATATTTATTCATTAATTAAGAAGGTTAACGCAATAAACCAGGCCTCAATTCAGGATCATTCGACGCAATGTCTTCACCAGCAAATGTTGACAGAGAATTTCGCAGAAGCCAATTGGAAAAGTGCATACTGGCAGGAGTACAGCGGCACTCTGTAAATGGCAACCGATGGTTTGATTGGCTAATGAAACAGTTGATGCATGATGCAAGTATGCGCGTGCAGATGCTTCGTTTTGTTGATGTTTATCCGACGTTAACAACTGATTCAGATCTGCTTCGACACTTAATTGAATATTTTGATGCACCGGGTTTAGAGACTCCGGCATTATTGAAATGGGGTATCCGAGATACAAAAATCATCAGACCTTTTGTGTCCTTATTGGTGCGTCGCTTACTGGTACAAATATCTACCCGGTTTATGGGTGGTGTCGATGCAGACAGTGCAGTAGCTACGATTCGTCGTTTGCGAGAATCTCAACTGGGATTTAGTCTGGATTTGCTTGGAGAAAGTGTACTAGGTGAGGAGGAGGCTGAGCACTATCAACAAGCTTATTTCAGATTTATCGATGAAATTGCACCGCTGGTATCGAATTGGAAATCGATTCCAATGCTGGATCGGATTGACGGTAAATGTGCGCCAAAATTCTATATTTCTTTGAAATTGACGTCAATATTTTCCCAGATCTCACCAGTAAATTATATTGTCAGTGTCGAAGCAATAGCGACTCGCCTAAAACCAATACTGCTGCGGGCAAAGTGCTGTAATGTGTTCGTATGTATTGATATGGAACAATATCAATATAAGGATATTGTTTTGGCGGCTGTAAAACAGGTACTGATGGATAAGGAATTGCGAGATTGGTCGTTCGTTGGACTGGCCATGCAAGCCTATCTTAAGGAAACAGAGAAAGATCTGGTAGAGTTGATCGACTGGCTCGGGAATCGCGGTGCGCCGATTTCAGTTCGTCTGGTTCGTGGGGCTTATTGGGATTATGAAACAGTAATCTGTGCTCAGCAGGGGTGGCCTTGTCCCGTGTGGTTACAAAAATCCCAAACGGATGCGAATTATCATCGTTGTTTGAAATTGTTATTGTCAAACCATCCTGTTGTCAGAACGGCTGTTGCAACACATAATTTGGGTAGTATTGCGACGGCTATAACCGTATCTGAAGAGTTAGGTTTGACAGTCGATCAATATGAGTTTCAGATGTTGTATGGAATGGCTAAACCTCTTCAAACGACCCTTTCAGAAATGGGTTATTGTTTGAGAATTTATGTACCGTTTGGTGATCCAGTACCTGGGATGGCTTATTTGGTTAGGCGAATGCTGGAAAATTCTTCCAGTCAGGTATTCTTCACTCAGGGTCTTGGCATTCAAAAGAGTGAAATGTTTGTTCAGGCTGCATCCGATACATCTGTAAGGCAGGGTAATAATGATTTAGCTCCTGTACAAAAAGAGCCCGTTGATTCTGTTGGACTATCGACTCCTTTTAATAACGAGCCATTGCACCGCTTCATTACAGAACAGGAACGGTTACTATTTTCCAGAGCGATCGAGAAAGTACGTAAATCCTTGGGTGGATTTTATCCTTTGCTTATCAATACAAGAACTATTGAAACCAAAACAACATTTACATCTCTGAATCCTGCAACGGACAACTATATCGTCGGTGTCGTTGCGCAAGCTGAAAACTGTCATGCGCAAATGGCGATTTCGGCTGCTGCTTCGTGTCTGGATGATTGGGCCGGATTAACGATGGAACAACGGTCAATATATTTATTAAAAACAGCTGAACTATTAAGAAAAAAACGCGATATTTTTTCTGCCTGGGAGGTCTTTGAAGCGGGAAAAACCTGGGTGGAAGCGGATGCCAATGTTTGCGAAGCGATAGATTTTTTAACCTTCTATGCTAAAGCCGCCATGAAATTAGGCGATACGAAGCTGATAAATGTGCCTGGAGAATTAAATCAGTGTGAAATTTCGCCGCTCGGAGTAGGTGTGATTATTTCCCCGTGGAATTTTCCTCTGGCAATTCTTACAGGAATGGTGGCAGCAGCGATCGTGACAGGCAACACCGTTATTTTAAAGCCATCGACACAAACCCCTGTGATTGCCAGTCTTTTTGTCAATTTGTTGTCCGAAGCAGGATTACCAGAAAATGTTGTTCAATTTTTGCCGGGTTCAGGTTTAGATATTGGCGAATATTTAGTGTCTAATCCAGCGGTACATTTTATCGCATTTACGGGTTCGGAATCGGTCGGATTGCGCATC
>CAZGQY010000110.1:0-14181 GCA_964528035.1 uncultured Methylococcaceae bacterium
GAAAATCGTCAAATATCTGCGTAACTTTGTGTCCGGATAAGTGTTGACACATCAAGCGCATAAGAACACTACTGCAGTACACCTATCAAAACAAACTGTCTCAATATATTGCACCTGTTAATATTTAACGCGGATTTGTAAATCACTATCCACTTATGATAATAATCTACAAGTTTCTTAAAGAAAACTAAGCGAGTAATAAAAAAGGTCGCCAGATTTGACGACCTTTCAATCCGGTTAGATAGTGCCTATTCCACTTGAGCTGATTGAAATAAGGTGCTGTCTGGACAAGCAGCAATCTCTGCAAACCTTTTGTCCTCTTCCGCGAGCGTATCACCCTGGTAGTTATCCATAAATATACCCCACTCCGCCAAAGAAGGCGCTTTTACAACAAACAAGAAATCAGTTTCACCCATTGCGGCAACAACGGGAAAATGCACATAAACCTGCAGATTTTCGCCACCCTTCACTTCCTTTGCAGCCTTGAGCCACGCTGAAGCTGCTTCCATCACATCGTCATCAGAAGCTGAATCTTGCTGTTCACATTTATAGGCATTCGAAACCGTGTCCGACCACGCAGGAGCATTAACAATCATCAGCACGCCAACAAAAACCAAAATAATCATTTTATTCATCGCAAACCTCCCTTTATTTATTGGAATTCATCAGTATACTGAAATTATCGTTTTTTGCTACTTTTGTATTAGTACCTGGATAGGCGTCGTACTACTTTTGCAAGTCTACATTTCTCAAATCGAAAAATGGATACCTGTTGAAAAAAGTCTTCAACAGATCTTCGAAATACATTTTAGGATCGTGTATCATCATGGTAGTGTAGTGTACTGCTACTTCAACTCCGCTGACTCCCATTTCGAATGGAAAATTCCATAGGCTCCGCGGGACTGCCTTCGTAGGTCGCAGTTGACAGGTGCATCTCCTTTAGAACCAGGCTTAACGGCAATAGCGTAGTATCAGATTCAATGACCGCACCGCTCATAACCGTGGCACCGAAGTTGATAGCGCTGCCATCCTGGATCCTGGTTTGCTTCACTCTCAGCATCATTTGCTCGAAGGTATGAAACTGCAAATAACCATTGATTATACAGTCGTTTCCGAAACTCACTGCATTCCAGTCAGCGGCCTGCATAGGCGAAGCCACCAGGGTCCGTTTGCCTATCTGACACCCCATTAATCGCAGAATAATATTAGACAGCAGTGTCCCGGAAAAAATGTTAAAAGGTCGCTTGCACCAGGCGAAAAAACAATCCTGTGCGAAAAAATAACTAAAGTGCCGCCAGGACCAGAACGGAGTCGAATGTGCAAAGCCCCATTTACCGACAAGGCACTTCTTGACCGCAGCACAGAACAAAACCAGAGTAATCTCTGCAAGAATCAAAGCAATGAACGCGCTGACAATCAAGTGTCCATCCAAGCGCAACAGACTGGTGTACAGTATCACAAAGACGATTATATTGGGGATGCGCAGAATACCAATGCTAAAAATATCATTCAAAAAGACACGTGCAAGGAACAGGGAGAAGCGAGGCAGTTGCAGGGCTTCATTCTCAGACTCAAAGTGCGCACTGGCAAATTTTACAGGTGGGTTTCCCGCTACCGTGATCGGCTCGCCCAGTCGTGATCGCATTTGCCGCCGGAAATGTATGTCATTCCCCGGCGTAGAAACACCCAGCAGGAAGTTGGATGGGAATTGCCCGTACTCCAGCACGCTATTATTGCCGCTGAAGAAATTCCAGGGCATGTCGAGCTGGCGAAGTTTTATGTGCTCGGCACCATAGTCGAGCATGTTGGTAAAACAGCCATTGGACCAAAACACCTGAGAGTCTACACTGGCAAGTTCCGGTACGAGGTTGAACATGACATCGCATTCCGAGGCACCCAACCGCGGAAAGCGCATACCGGCGAGTGCGCGCAGATACTGCCCGGTAACGGTCCAAGTCCATTGCTTCTGAATTTGGTTCATTTTTTTCAGTCTATACAGGAGGAAAGAGCCCTTTAGTCCGCGCGTGGAATACAGACCGGGCGAAGCGGGCGTGCAGCGAAGAAATAAGCAAACCAGCACAGAGAACAGGACGATGGAAACCCAGGTAGTGATGAAGGAGTATAAGCTCATCTGCCAGACAATCTCCTGTAGCGGCACCACCTTGAAGTATTCACTGGCGATTCCTGTTTCTCTGACGGGTATAAAAGTGGCAGCTAGCCAACTTACCGCTGCTGTAGGAACCACTACTAGCCAAAAGTCCAGAAAGATCTGCATAAAGATATTGAAAGTCTCCATGAACCACAACGAGAAACTGTACTCGCAGTTTTTCGCTGTACGCTTCAGTTCCGTGCAACGACCACTGAAACGCGCCGGAGCGCCTTCCCACATCTCATTCGAACCTACGTCGCCAAGAATTGGAGTAAACGGGTTGATCCAGGTACCGCGGCCTACGGTCACATGGTTGGCGATGGCTGCCCGCATGCCAATCTTGCAGCCGCTCTCAAGATATACAGGACCGATATGTAAATCCTGACCCAACCACCTTGTCATGTGAATGTAGGCTCCGGTCTGGATGGCGACATCGTCCCCGGTGTTGAATAAATCCAATGGCCCGGAAAACTCCACATCGTGTGCACACTGAAGATTGTCGCCCACTGTCGCGCCCAGCTGGCGTAAAATGTATGCCATAAGGGGTGCGCTGCGAAACATTGCTCCCAGGGGGCGAAGCACTGAAGTTTCCAGCCGTCCGACACACCAGACTCGCAGATGCATTCTACTCCATTTGGGATATACACCCGGACTCACATTATTCTTGACTATGTGCCCTCCCATGAAAAGCTTAATCACCATCACCCAGAGCAGGTCGGCGAAGGGCAAAACAAGGGCAAACAAGTACGCCAGTAACCCGGCACCAATGAAGCCCCAGAGACTGGCAGTCATAAAAAACTCGCCTATTTCCGCGAAAGCAATAAATCCCAGGAAGCCTATCAATGCGGGGGAATATAACAACAACAGGAACAGGACCTGCAGGATACTAAAATACCCCACAGCGAGCACCCTTGCCGCAGCTTCATCGCGCTCAATGCTCTTCCCAGTGGATTTCGAGGCAGGCATAGGAACTTCGGGTACCTGTTGGAGTTGCCGCGGACGGTTAACCACCTTTCGCGCCGTGTCGCAGTTACTAAGCAGCGCCCGGACCGGTACCGCCCATCCTGCAGTCTGCAGGCGTTGCGCCAGTCGTGCGATGACGATCGAATGGCCACCGTGGTCAGCGAATACATCATCCCAATCCAACGGTGTCTCGAACACAGCCTGACATATCGCCAACACTTCCTCACAGCCTTCTTCTATACCTGCATCGGTATCAGGAGGATTGACTTTACCGACTTCTGAGTCGTGACTGCTGGTACAGATGTTTTTTATTTCCGGCTCAACGTTTGTCAGTAGATGAGATAGTTTGGGTAAGCAGCCACGATCAATTTTCCCGGATACTGGCTTCATGACAAATTTTTCTACCAGGAAGATCCTCGTAGGAACAGAGGGTGCTGGAAGTTGTCCGACCATTGTCGCAGTCGCCCGGGCAGCCCAATCCGCCGGTGCAGGCGCGACTACAGAGATATCGGTTCTGGAAATTGAAGGCGCGGTGACGAAGGCAACCAGTTCTTCATTCTGATAGTCCACTACAGCAGCTTCGATTTCTTTGAACTGTGTCTGCAATATGTCTTCAACCGCCTGAGTTTCGACACGGTGCCCACGCACTTTGAGCTGCGAGTCGACTCGGCCGAGAAAGTGCACACGCAGTGTGTGGGTGTCTATTTTGCATTTATCTCCGCTGCGGTACAGGCGGCCGAACTGGGGGTGCGTGATGAACTTTTGAGACGTTAGCTCCGGCAAGTTTCGGTAGCCGCGCGCAACATGTACGCCACCAATACACAACTCGCCGACTTCGCCGTGCGGCAGTGGATCGAGTAGGCCAACCTCGAGGATGACATAAGTGACGTTAGCGAAAGGTGAGCCTATGGTAATGGGCTCGCCCGGTCGTAAGCTTTGGCGACTTGTGTCGGTACTACCCTCTGTAGGGCCATAGGTATTGATGATCTGCCGTCTGCCAAGCGTCCAGGGTTCCACAAGCGCAGTGGGAAAAGCTTCACCCGCCGGCACAATGTAACGGCACAGCGGATAGGGAAGATCCAATTCAGGAGTGGGTGTGAGGGTGGTAAGCAATACCGGCGAGCAAAACAGCACCGTGACCTCAGACTCAACTAGAATGGGGACGAGATCCGGGCCAGATTGAATTTGTTCCTTGGTCAACATGACCACAGTGCAACCCGAAACCCAGGCGCTATACATTTCAGAGATACTACCGTCATAACCCAGCGACGAAGTGAGTGAAGTCGCGTCCATACCAGGAATAAGGTCGAAATAATCAGCGTAGCTTAGCGCCAGATTAATGTAGCCTGCGTGTGGACATTCCACACCCTTTGGCATCCCAGTGGTTCCACTGGTATAGAAGATAGTTGCAAGGCGTTGCGTGGGGTCGTCCAGCCAAGGTGGCGATTTGCACCGAGACATCTTTTCGGGCAAGGCCAGGACGTCGAGCGTCGGTAGGTCGCGGAACTTATCCTGCCCACGCGTGAGAATAACCACCGGATTTGCGTCATTAAGCATGTAGGTAATCAGAGCGTCCGGCAAGGTATTGTCGAGAAACATCAAAGTACCGCCAGCCTTGAGAATGCCGAGATGAGAGGCCACGATCTGCCAGTTATCCTGGGACATAAACACAGCCACGACTTGATCCGGACCTGTGAGAAAGGGGGACAGGGCCACAGCCACGTTGTTGGCTCGTGCGTCGAGTTCAGCGAAGGTCAGAGATTCTCCGGTGTGGGGTATCTGTAAAGCCGTAAAGTCAGGAAACTCTATGGCCGAGCGGCTAAAGATTTCTGAAAGCCAGCAGACTCCTTGCTGATGCGGAACGTTCACCTGATGGCGGTCGCCAAAAACATCGGTCAAGCTGTAATGGCAGGTATCTGCACGCCCATGGGGTACTTTTTCCGCCGCCCAAAGGTAGCGCCTCCACGCTAGATAGGTCAGTACAAAGAAGACCACGAAGACGGCTATTAAGTATATTACTGCCATAGATTTCAGTCATCTGCCCGTGATACAAGGCCCTTGAGTGTCTCGCCAAATTTCTCCCTTTGTCGGGTTTGGTGAAAGCGGCGTGGTTAATCGAAGTATTGTTCAAGCGTCCCTTTACGACGGATATCCAGGGTGATGCAATGATAGCCACCACCCAACATTTTGGAGTGTCGTAGCTTTAACGGGATGACATCAAGACCCTGCTTCTCCAGGAGTTTGATCAGAGCCGTCTGGTCTTGATCGACTACGACCAAATTCGGACTTATGCTGAATAAATTCATATCGATCCACTTACTACCAATACTCTTCGATAGATAATCGTCACCATATCGGTCTGTATTTTCCATCGGTGGGCTATAAATGATATCCCACTGTTGCAAAATTTCGGGCAAAGTATTGTCGTTAATTCGAGCAGGATTGCACAGCATCAGGCCCGGACGTAAGGCCACAAAGGTGGAGTCAATATGACTGCCATAATAGACGTCTTTGAGAAAGTGAACCCGAAAATTCTCGCCCAAAATTGTCTGCAACCATTGCCCCCCCATGTCGTTACCCGTGGCACTGACCAGATAAATCAAATCCCTACCAAGACGCAATATGTTTGCCGCATCAAAGGCGGGTTCATCGTTACGTGGCGTCGGCTTCTCCAGGTCAACTTCAAACAGCGAATCCAATAACATGGGTTTGGGGGCACTGTACCATTTGGCGCCTGATTTTAAATAGTCAACCATCATCGTGCGGTAACTAAACGATTCCTGGGCGCGGCTGCGGATGACATTGGGTGTTTCAATGATGTGGTCACCAATGACCAGTATTAGGTCGCGGGGGCAATAATTATAATAGCCCTGAGATTCCCAGTTGATTGTGGAGATTTTAGCCTCGTGTGGCCATGTCTCCGGGCGTTTTACGGTAATGCCCAATCCTTCGAGGACTGCGACAAATGCATTTAGATCTTCTTCCGTCTCTTCGATAATTTGTTGTGGAAAAGGGCCCTGCGGGATTTCCTTCAGCGAACGGTCGGGAAATTCCGCCAGTTGAGTACTTCGGTCTGCCGTAGGAAATCTCGCTCGCAGCGGATTGCCGACTATGACTTCTTCCAGTGGATCCCATTCATTGCAACTCCAAACGACTGACATAGTGATTAAATCCTCAAGCTGTTAAGGTAGAAATGATTTGACGAGCGTTCCACCGCCATCTTCGACAATAATATTCTGCACCAGGGCCGCAACGGCCAGGTCGAGCACGCCCAAACCGAAAGGCGAAAAAATAACCTTGCGACCATCGCGTTCGGGCAGATTGATGTTACCAAGCAGAATATCGCCCAGCGAGCCGTGAACAAAATCCGTATTTCCTTGCTGTTCAGATGCCAAGTGGACCGAGGTAGCAGCCCTGTTCACGTGGTCGAGATCGTCGACGATGTTGTGGTTGGAGAGAATTGCGCCAGCCTTCAGATCACGCAGAGATACATGAAGAATGGTCGTACCGGCGGGGCAGGAATCGAGATTGTCTATATAAGGCGTGATGGCTGTGGTTCCAAAAGTCACCATCGAGCATTCGCTTAGCATCTCTTCCAGACCTGCCGACACTCTGAAATCCATGCCGGGTCGTTGTGCACGTAAAGCCACACCAAAAACTTCGGCGCGGGCCGGATCGAGGTCGAACGCCATCAAACGACGAACATTGGGCCAGACTATTGTGAGAAACTGTGCAACTGTGGTATTGATCGGGCCGCAACCGACAAAGCCGATCGCCTCAGGTTCAACCTGAGCAAGCACCCGCGAAGCCAGCGCGGCTGATGCTGCAGTCCGTTGCTTGCTAATAGTCGACCCTTCAATAACCGCTTCTGGCCGGCCAGTGATACGATCATTCAGGATAATGACCGCTGATGCTCTTTCCATGCCTCTGGAAACATTTTCAGGCATTGATGCAATCCATTTAACACCAGCGAGCTGGTACTCGTCACCAAGATACGCCGGCAGGCAAATGATTCGGTCTTTGTCACTGTCGGGAAAACGCAGAAAACTGGAGTGCGGCAGCGAACTGGCGCCACGGGAATGCGTTTCGTAGGCTTTCTGAACTGCATGGAAAACTCTTTCTTCATGACCTTTTAGGGCCGACTCTACTTCGGCAGCACTGATGATCAGTACGTCATTACTGGACAATTTATTCTTCCTTTGCTGCATCCGACCAATGATGCGCGATGTCACCGAGGTTTTCCTGTACCCAGGTGTCAGAATAAATGGTATCGAGATAGCGCTCACCCCGATCAGGCAGGAGGACAACAACAGTAGAACCTTTTGGAATCTCGTTGCTCATTCGGTCGACCGCACTGATGACGCCGCCAGATGATCCACCCGCCAGGATAGCCTCGGTCCGTACAAGGCGACGGCAACCCACCACGCAGTCAATATCGTTGACGTGCAGGGTCTTGTGTACACCTTCAGTCGGTGTCAATTTCGGGCAGATCGCTGATCCAAATCCGGGGATCAGACGGTCGTGTTTGAAATTGGAAAAAATCTGACTGCCGACCGCATCGACCGCTATTGCTTTAGTCGGATAGCCATGATCCCTGAGAAAATCAAGGCAACCTCTAATCGTGCCGCAAGTAGCGGTGGCAATAAAAAGATAATCGAGCATCCTGCCATCCAAATCACGCAGGATTTCTTTGATCGTTGATCGATAATGCGCGGCAGAATTCTCTCGATTCTCGTATTGATTGACCCAAAAACTATTCTTAACTGTATCAAGTATCTCGTCAATGCGCTTTAATTTAGCGGGCAGAAATTCTCCGGTCTCCAAATCAGGATGTTCGATCATTTCTATTTCGGCACCATAAGCGGCGAGGAGTTTGATATTCTGCTGTGTAACCTTTGGATCAATGAGGCAGAGAAAGCGTAAGCCATGATAGGCACACACTTGCGCCAATCCAACCCCGGTATTGCCAGAGCTGGCTTCTATGATAAGGGTGTCGGAATCGATCTCGCCGGTCTGCAGCACACTTTCAACGATGGCAACACTGGCTCGATCCTTGGAACTACCGCCCGGATTCAGACCTTCCAGCTTCGCGAAGCAGTCAAAATGTGTGGTACCGAAGATCTTTTCTAGCTGGATAAGTGGCGTTCCACCAATGGCCCCTAATATGCCACCGGTCATATTGAAATCGTTGCGTCCCCCCTTCGGAACCGGTCGCGTCGGATGAAATTCAAGCGGCCATTTCCGGCCTGCAGCATCAGACGATCCTTTAATAGTTATCATAGATACCAATTTTAACGTACTTTCCTCACTGTTGAAAACGAATTGGAGGACGAAAATCAAGGCATGAGATGGAAATTGGACAAAGTTCTATAATATCAATCTCAAGCGAAAAAACCCGCTTTTATCGCGGTTTGTGTATAACACAAGAACGAGCAGGACGGTGGTAGATATGAAAATAATACTCCCCAAATTAGCACTTAATGAAATGAGGCACCGATTCGGCCAGAATAAACAGTGGTGAGGTAGCGACTCGCTTATTCTCCAGGTTTTCAGGCATTCATAAAAGAATAGCAGCTCACCCAAGGAACGCTGTCCTGCGCTTTTATTAAGCAAAAATGAAAATAAACAGCCTCCTACGCGGATTGTTCATCATGGAAATACTCAGTTTCCTTATAATTTTTAACAATAAAAAGAAACAATATAGAAGTTAACAACATTAGAACAGTAAAAAACCAGAAATAGTCAGCACCCGCCAACTTACTGCTGCCATCATCATTTTGAATAAAGAAATTCACACCGCTGGTAAATAAATTACCAATCGCAACAGACATCATGAAAAAAGCCATAATAAATGATTTCATTGATTTTGGCGCTTGCGTATAAGAGAATTCCAGGCAAGTGACCGATACCATGATTTCTGCGCATGTAAGTATAATATACGCTAACAGTTGCCAGCCGATATGGGGTGAAACACCCACATCAATCCGAGTTTGTATCCAGGCAGACAATGCAAATGAAACGCTGGTTACAAACATACCTATTGAAATTTTGCGCAGTGCTGTTAAAACAAATATCCGGTTAATTGCCGGATAAAGCCCGTAAGAAAAAACCGGAATTAAAATCATAATCAACAATGGGTTGGCTGCTTGTATTTGGGACGGCAACACCTCAAACCCGAAGATCATACGATCCATTTTTTGAGCTTGTAATACCCATGAAGAACCGGTTTGGTCAAACAACGCCCAAAACATCGCAACGAATAAATAAATGACAGATAATTTCCCCATTGCCGATAACCCAGTGTCGCTGAATGCTTCTTTTATGAAACCAACACCTGCTGCAGGAATATGAACAAACTTAAAACGACCCGACCAAAAAGCAAATGTTGCGAGAAGCATCAAGACACCAGGAACTGCAAAAGCAACTGTTGAATTATATTGATCCAGCAACCACGGCATGATCAACATTGACGCAAAGGCACCCAGATTTATGGAAAAATAAAACCAGCCGAATACGCGACTCATTCTATGTTGGTTGGTGCGACCAAACTGATCGCCCACATGAGATGATACACAAGGTTTGATACCCCCGGCACCCAGTGCAATTAAACCCTGGCCAACAAGCAGGCCTATTCGGGTATCGTCAATCGATAAAGCCAAATGACCTAAACAGTACACCAGAGAAAGTAAAATAATGGTTCGATATTTGCCTAGAAGGCCATCCGCCAAAAGCGCCCCAACTATCGGTGTCAGGTATACAGCAGAAACAAAAAGATGAAAATAACCTTTGGCATCATTTTCCGTCATAACATCAAGTTGGCCGGAAGAATTCATAAGATGTTGGGTCATAAATACGACCAGGATCGCTCGCATGCCATAATAACTGAATCGTTCCGCAGCCTCGTTGGCAATAATATTGGGTATACCGGCTGGTAGTTGTGTGGATGCCAGAGGTGCAGTTTTATAGGTTCGCATAGTGCTTAGTAAACAGATACTGAAAGGAAGAAATCATACCGAAACCAGCATACTATACCTAGCAAGAACATTAACCTCCCCATATAATTTGTACTTGCTATTTGCCAATAAGCCTATGGGAGACTGTCCGAGAATAAGTCGTCCATTGAGAAAAGGCGGCTCAAACCCCGCTTTCCTTGCGACGACTTTTATCCTATAACCGCCTCCCAGGAAATGATTTCCTAAAGACCTTTGGGGTATTTATACAATGTTTTACCATAAATTTTCACAGCTTCGATGGTTGTTTATTTGTTTTTTGATGTCTTTATTATCCTGTACAACAGTCACTTTGGTTGACATCAATGGACAGAGCAAAACCCGAACTACCGAAGAATTTAAAATATATGTTGAAGAAGTATTTCGTCGCCAGAATAATGCCATTCTGGATGTGGGGTTAATGCTTGACGATATTACAGATCCAGAATCTGCACATAAACTTGAATTGGCGGAAAAACAACTTTTGTCTGCCTGTGAACCTGTAAATGAGGCAGCAATACGTCAAAGCGAGCAAAAGTCGGTCAGTTGGGTTTTGCAACTGGAAGTAAAAAATTCAATTACAGAATGCGATCACGCAACGCATTCACTCAACGAAATAATCAAATCTTTGCAGTGAATTCTAATAGTTCTTCAAGCCAATATTTATCATGTTACAGGCCCAGTTTCCCATTTAGTACTACAATTAATCAAGCATGATCGCAAATTCACAATTTTCAACCGTTATTTCTGGATGCAAATAACTAAACCAATGGATATAAAAAATTATAATAATGAATGAACAAGGTATTACATACGAAAAATAATACAGACAAAACCACCTGAATATTATTGCCAATGAACCCTGAAACCACTACAAACAACACGACCACACCCGAACAGGTTACAGGCTTACTTAAAGAACTAAAAGACCTGAAAGTACGGCATGATGCTGTTGCTCAAACAGGGTTTCAACTCATCTCCACGCAAACTAAATTACAATCTCTACTGCATAATGCTTCGGATGGTATTATCACATTTAATGCAGACGGAACCGTTCAAACTTTTAATCTTGCTGCACAAAAAATATTTGGATATGGCGAAGCGGAAATAGTAACGCGAAAAATTCCCGATTTAATCCCCTGCCCTGACTGGCATAAAGACAACATCGCCAATTTCCTTCGAGAATTTATTGCTTCACGGTCGAGTGAAAATTTACCGGTACTGGGCCGCAACAGACAAGGAGACGATATATTGTTACAGGTGTCAAGTGGACAATCGAGTCAACAGGATACCACTCTCTTTGAAAAAGATACATTTAATGACATGGTTCAGAGTACCGCAACAGAAGAGTTGTCAGTGTTCTTTTTCAGAGATATTACTTTCAATAAAAAACTCGAACGTGAGTTAAACGATCACAAGTATGCACTCGATTTAGTCGCCGGGGTCGTTATCTTCAACAAACAGCTTAAAATTGTTAATATCAACGACACACTATGCCAAAAACTAAAGACTCAGAAGAATAAATTAATAGGTTTAAGTCAATCGGATCTCACGAATACCCATATCGACGAGGAAATCAGCAATTCGTTGCAACAGGGCAATGCCTGGTCTGGAGAGCTATGCTATTGCACTGATCAATGTTCACCTGTCTGGTTTTCCGCTTCAATCACTCCACTGAAAGATGAGAATAATCAGGTCTATCGATATTTAAGTATTCTGTTTGATATAACCAGCAGAAAAACTGCAGAGATTGAACTGGAGAAACATAAGAACAGCCTGCAGGAATTGGTCGACGAACAGGTATCCGAACTTAAACAGGCGAAAGAAATAGCCGAACGGGCTAATCACGCAAAAAGTGATTTTCTTTCGAACATGTCACATGAATTAAGAACACCAATGCATGCCATTCTTAGTTTTTCCAAATTGGGTATGAAACAATTCGAAACTTCACCTGTAAAGCCCACAGCAGTAGAGAAACTTGAAAAATTTATGAGTCATATTCATACCAGTGGAACTCGGCTGTTGAGATTGTTGGATGATCTTCTGGATCTTGCCAAGCTTGAAGCAGGAAAAGTCGAATATAACTTTGCAGAAAATGATTTATATCCGCTGGCTCAGCAAATAGGTGTAGAATTTTCAGCTAAACTAGCGGAAAAAAATATTCAGTTGAGTATTCAACCTCCCGATATAAACGTATCAGCCAATTTTGACCGTGATAAATTGGCACAGGTTATCAGCAATCTACTGTCTAATGCGATTAAATTTACAGAAAACGGTAAGTGTATCGGGATCTTTTTGTCAACGACAAAGACCCCCTCCGGCCGACGTAAATCAGACTCTGGCCGGTTACCTGCCATCCTTTTTGAGATCACCGACCAGGGCCTGGGAATTCCTGACACCGAGCTGGCTACTGTCTTTGATAAATTCATTCAAAGCAGTAAAACGAACACTGGCGCCGGAGGTACAGGACTTGGTCTGGCTATTTGCCAGGAAATTATTGAAGCTCATGGCGGGTCTATATGGGCTGAAAATAACCCCGATGGGGGAGCAACGATTAAATTTGCTTTACCGAAAACTGCGTGCACTACGCTTGAGTGAGGTGCCGGGCAGATAACTGGCAGTTTTAGCTGGGGCTGATTTTCGAGGGAGCGAAGCCTCTTTATATTTCCACGTGCAGTCTGGTTTCTAGCAACTCAATTCAACAACACTAATGTCGTCCGACGGCCCCTTGCCTCCACTAAAAACTTTCGCAATTTCTGTCAGCATCTCAATCTCACCCTGAGAATCAAGTAATTTTGTGATCGCTTGCTCAAGCCGATGATTTCCGAATTCCTCACCCTGATTGTTAACAAACTCCGTAATACCGTCCGAATAAGCATAGAGTTTATCCCCTGCACGCAGTTCAATTGGGCTAACCGGGTTGATCCGTTGATTGAGTATTCCCAGGGCCAGATTATCTGAAGTTACCTTTTTCCAAAGGTGTTTTTCACGAAATAGCAAAACATCTTCCATACCAAAATTCCAGACGAATAGTTTGCGTCTTTGCGGATCCAATTCAACAAGTATCGCCGCACAAAATAGGCCTGTTGGCATCTTTTCATATAAATGCCGATTAATCTCGGAAGCAATCCGATGCATAGGCAATCCTTTAGCCGTCATACTATAAAAAACGTCAGAAACAATCGGACCACCAATGGCAGCGGGCAAGCCATGTCCAGTGAAATCCCCCAGTACTAAGTGTTGGCCCTTGTCTGGACGAAAAGCGGATAACAGAATATCACCCGAGGTTTTTTCCAGAGGCGTTTCCAAATGACGTATATTGGTGGAATCAAAATAGGACGTAGACCTCATTCTTAATATGATATTCTCTATAACCTCACGTTCCGTACGTAATTCATTCCCTGCCTTAAATAATTCATCTTGCAGTTCCAGCATACGTTGACCGACCTGTAGTCTGGCCAGTAATTCCTCATTTACAAAAGGCTTAGCAATATAATCATTAGCGCCTGCGTCTAAAGCCTTAACAAGGTCTACCGTTTCGCTGCGCGCAGTGAGCATAATTATAAATGGCGGATCGTTTGTTTCCTGCTGTCGAATACGCTCACACAATTGCAAGCCATTGAGTCTTGGCATCTCCCAGTCTATCAGCATCAGACGTGGTGGTTCACTAACCTGAAGTGCTTGCCAGGCAAGTTCTCCATCCTCTACTACAACCGTCTCGAAACCCCATTTTTTTGAGACGAACGTGAGTATAGATCGAGAAGTTAAATCATCATCGGCAATCAATAATTGCATTTTTTACTTCCATTTAAAGAGTTTTCTGACGACTGAACCTATGAAGATATCCCATATCAAAACGGCTTCAAAAGTTAGATTGCTTTCCAGGTATTTGCCAGCGGCGATTTCCAAGCAGGAATGAATAAACTTGTCAGGCTTTATATTGATTGAAATAGTATCCGTTTTCTAAAGGTTAAATAACCAAAACACCCTATGCGCAATTATGATGCAAAGATATCAGTTTAAGGGACTAGTACTCCATCACACTTGTATTGACGGATAAAGTGTTTTTAATTTAATCCT
>CAZGQY010000111.1:0-14160 GCA_964528035.1 uncultured Methylococcaceae bacterium
CAAACAATTATCCTGCGTCAATCTTTCGCATATTATTAAAACCTCGCTCCTAAGAGTAACTACTCGCCCCCTAATCGAAACAGCCCGGGGGATCTGTGGAGGAAATGTATGCGGCAGGGAAGTCGCATCCAAGCCTACAAGGATGTATTTACGGCGTCTTCCGGAACAGATTACCCATAGAGGGGCGAGCAGTTACGTTTAAGAATGGATTATCGAGAAAGTTTGAATATGAATAGAGTAGGCCACCGATTACGAAATGAATTGAGCCTACATTTAGTCCCTCTCAAATAAAGGAGAAACTGCAATGAAAAGTAAAGATTACAATTCACCGTTGAACAATCTCAGGTATATCAACAGACTAATATTTTGTTTAATCCTAATCTTGTTGACTTCTTGTTCTAAAAGTCATGAAGTCACCACATGGAACGAGTGGTGTGATCACGGGGCCCAAGTGGAGAGTATTGGACATGAAGGCATATTTCTTTCATATAATTTCCCGAAAATCCGGAAAGATTTTATCGAATACTATAACGAAATTTTGGTTGAAGAACTGGTAAGTAACCATTTTTGGGATACCACTATTCATACCAACGAAGCGGCAGAAAATCTTATTAATACCCATAAACTAGGCCTTTGGGTTACGGGAAACCAATTACATTTTGCCAATACACATCTTTCCCATGAACAATTCGAAGGTGATGTGGAGCGGTTCAAAACATTTCTTTCGTTCAAAGCGTTAGAAAACAATAAGTACCATTTAAATCATTTCCAGATGTGTTTATACGAAACAATCGACGAAATGTTTGAATCTTTCGTTATCCATACCAAAAAAGAAACCCAGACCATACCACTGGATTTTTTACATAAAGGCTTTTTTACAAAGTCTTAGAAGCGGCTCTAAATGAATGGACTCTAGATATAGTGACTATTCAGCGACTATTGGTTGACGACGAAAGTTATTAATTGTTTGAATTATTCAGGAAATTTTGTAACAGAGAAAGCATGGCTGGTTTCATATGTCCCGAATATTATGGATTTGCATACTAAACACGAAACTGAGCAGACAGATACATTAAATTATGGGTTCAACAGGCTTTCGCGCCATTATTTGAAAACACTGAATGTCTCCGGGCGTTAATCCAGGCCGAGTTTCTTGAGTCGATAACGTAGTGCTCGAAATGTGATACCCAGTTGTTTGGCGGCAGCTGTTTTATTCCATCGAGTATTTTCCAAAGCATTGATGATGGCCTTTTTTTCGACAGAGTCCATATAACTTTCCAGTGATTCGGATTTAATGTCTTGTTGTTCGGCTGGAATTGTCGCTGTAGAATCAGGAAGACTGAGGTCTTCAATCGATATTTGGTTGTTTTCACACAGCGCCATCGCACGTTCAAGTATGTTTTCCAGTTCCCTGACATTTCCCGGGAACGAATAGTTTTGTAATACTGACAGGCTTTCTGGCAGTAGGCGGCACACTTGTGTGTTTGATTGTCGTGCCAATTGTCCCAGTATATGTTCGGCCAGCATGGCTATATCGCTTTTGCGTTCACTAAGCGTTGGAACGCAGAGTTCTATTACGTTTATTCGGTAATAGAGATCCTGACGGAAGCTGCCTTCTTCTACCAATTCCGCCAGGTTTTTGTGGGTTGCACTTAATATTCGGGCATCGACGGGAATTTCCTGTTGGACGCCAATGGGGCGTATTCGTTTTTCCTGGATGGCTCTGAGTAATTTTACTTGCAGTGAATGGGGTAGATCGCCGACTTCGTCGAGGAAAAGAGTTCCGCCATCCGCAGCCTGGAATAATCCGGTGTTATCGGATGCACCGGTAAAACTACCTTTCTTGTGGCCGAAAAATTCGCTTTCCATGAGTTCAGCCGGTATTGCTCCACAGTTAATGGCAATGAATGGTTTATCCTGACGAGAGCTTTTTTCATGAATCAGTCGAGCGACCAGTTCTTTCCCAGTACCCGACTCACCGCTAATATAAATGGGTGCCTGACTGCGAGCGACTTTAGCTATCTTTGATCGAATATCCCGCATTATCGTGGACTCTCCAAGCAGTGTACTGCGAGAGCGCCGATCACTTTTGGGATAACTGCTTAGTTTCAAAGCGCTATCGACAAGTTTACGAAGCATGTTCAAATCGACCGGTTTAGATACAAAATCGAAAGCACCTATTTTTAGTGCACGTACTGCGGTATCCATACTGCCGTGTGCTGTGATTACAGCGACAGGCAGGGCTGGAAATTGGCTCTGTATGTATTTAACCAGATCCAGACCATCTCCGTCCGGGAGCTTCATATCAGTCAGGCAAAGGTCGATATTTTGCTCATCAAGAATAGCTTTTCCATCCTCCAGACAGCCTGCTGAGAGAGATTTGATATCCATTCTTGCAAGCGTAATTTCCAGAAGTTCTCGAATATCTGGTTCGTCGTCGACGATTAATGCCAATGGTGTACTCATACGGCTATATTTTCATTTTCAGCTTTGGGAAGAGTGATTCGAAAGCAGCTCCCGCTGGGTGTGTTGGGATTATATTCAAGTTTAGACCGATTCAATTCTGCCAGTTCGTTTGCGATGTAGAGTCCCAGTCCTGTTCCGGAAGCCGAGGTTGTGAAAAAAGGTTCAAAAATCTGATGAAGTTGGTTCATTGGAATCCCAGCCCCGCGATCTTTGATCTTAATGCAGGGGGATGAGCTAAGCTCTGCGACTTCGATAATGATCAGTTCTTTGCTCTTTCTACCATATTTCAATGCATTAGAGCAAAGATTGGCGAGAATCTGTTTGAGATGCCCGGGGTCATATTCAATACTGATGGGTTGGTTTGGGCAGACCAATTCGAAAGGTGATTCGTCCAGTTGTTGTTCAAGTATGAGGTCATTAATGAATTCCTCTAACCAGGATTTGAGTCTGATTGTTACAGGAAAGGATTGTTTGCGACGTGAAATTTGTAGAACAGATTCGATGACATCATTGACCCTTACAGTGTGGTTTTTGATGATTTCTATCAATCGTTGATCTTCTTGTTCCAGACCAGTACATTCTGCTAGCAGTTGGCTTGCGTGACTGATGGCGCCTACTGGATTACGAATTTCGTGGGCAATACTTGCTGTAAGCCTGCCCAGGGATGCGAGTTTGCTTTGTTGAACACGTTGGTCGCTAATACGCGAATCTTCCAGGAATATCATGTAGTAGGGTTTATGGGTATGTTCCAGGTGAGTGAATCGGGCATTGACCACAAGGTGCTCATTTGCAGCGACAACAACTGATTCTTGTTCTAATCTGGATTTCCACCGTAGAAAATATTGGTTCAAGTTTACCGAAAGTGCGTCGATTTTATTCGGCATGGATAGAATCCCGAATAAACGAAGCGCGGATTGATTCATGGTATGGATGTGTTCGTTCTTATCCAGGATGATGATTGCTGATTGTAATTGCCTGATGATATGTGTGTTCAATTGTTCCTGGTCCGCGAGTTCCATGCTCTTCCTGGCGGCGATAGCATCACTCTGCTCTGCACGTTTTGCCAGTTCCAGTGCGAGCAATGACAAGGCGAAAAACAGGGCGCCCATCATTCCTGTATAGGTATAGGAGGTTGTTGAGAAGGTATGGGAAATGTCCGAATATACCTGTTCGGCAAACAAAGAAATCGTTGACAAAGCGGCAAAAACCAGCGCACAACGCCCACCGATCAGTAGTCCGCCAGCGGCTAGAGCAACTGCGACTAAAAGCCCCATGCCGCTGGACATCCCTCCACTGGCATGCATCAGTAGTGTGAGTACAACGATGTCGATAAATACCTGTGTTTGCGCCTGCGTTGGAAACTTTGGCCATCGGTAATACACACCTATGCAGGCAAGGACAGTGAGTATCATATATATTCCACTGACGAGACTATAGAGATCTGAATTTGATTTACCCAGCAGTGACGGCCCGACATGTAAGTAATAAAGGGTGGTTAAAAAAGTCGCCAGAGTGACACGGTACAGTGAGTAAACTGCGAGTGTTTTCCAGGCCTGTTCTACAGGAATGCGAAACCGGTCAGAAAAAGGACAGGGTGTAATGAGAGCTGAGGCTTCGGCCATTTAATGGATAATCAGAGAATACATTGGTATTCATTATAGATGTCTATTGGCTCCAATTCGAGAATAGAAGTGTTTGTGATAGAAACGAGCCAAAATCTACTTTCTTTCTCTTGGCTTTCTGTAATTCGATGGTATTCTGACTGCCGATCAATTTTTTGCAACCAGCTCGTCTTTGCAAACACGACAAAAGTAGCGCGCTGTATTTCTGATGATTTTATTGTGGCGCCGAGTTGTAAGTTGGTGGCTGCCGCATCGGCATGTATAGGTATAACGGCGCTGGGTGCGTAACGGGATACCTTCGAGATTATAGTCGCAGGTTCGACTGGCGTCGCAAGCAAAAAATGCCATGATCGCCTGCCATTCTGCACCATGAGGCCGGATACGTCGTCCCCCATACACTTTGTCGGCTACGTAGTGAGCGACTTCATGAGGAACAGTATTGGCCAGATTATCGGCAAAATATTTTGCGAATATGTACGGGTTGTATCGAATCAAACATTGATTGCGAGAGGCTTTGTACATGCCGGCTGCTCGTCCGGTCAGGTCAAAATATACTGGAATTGAACTGAATTTTCTGTCAAACATAGATGCGGCCTTATCTATGTATTCGGCTGTCACTGAAATGACCTTTCGCCGGGCGGTTTCATCGATGGGTTTTACAGTGCTCATCCAGTTTAACCTAATAAAATTCTTTCAACTTAACGACTCGTCCCCTACCAAAACAGCCCTCTATGGGTGATCTGTGGAGGAAGTGTATGCGGCAGGGAAGCCGCATTCAAGCCTGCATGGACGTATTTACGGTGTCTTCCGCAACAGATCATCCATAGGGGGGTGAGCAGTACCTTTTAACAATGTTTGGCGCAACATACAAGCTGTGTTCACTGTAATCAAGTAGAGCTGGGAAGGTGAGCTGGTTTCACCAAAATCTGTTTTTCCTTTCGTCGGATCTTATTCCAGGGCAACCTGCCTGGTATTATTTTTTCTTTTCAGGTGGTTAATGGTTGCAATTTATTTTAGTATTAACAATTATGACTGAGGCAAAATACGAACAACAACGTTTGAAAGCGTTGTATAGCTTTCATATTCTGGATACAGAAAGTGAATCTCATTTCGATCAGTTGCTTAAACTTGTAAGTAGCCGGTTCTCCGTTCCGATGTGTTTTATCAATTTAGTCGACGAAGACCGCTTCTGGTTTAAAGCCAGTTATGGAGCAGAGGTTCAGGAACTCTGCCGATCGCCCGGGTTTTGCGAAACCACAGTAGAGAAAAAGCTTTTCTATGAAATTCCCAACGCGCTGGAAGAACCTTCAGTATCTTCAACTGATTGGGTTCTGGGGGAAGTGGCGGTTCGCTATTATGCAGGTACACCCTTGTTTACAGAACAGGGATTTGTAATTGGTACACTGTGTATGTTCGATGTACGACCGCGAAAGTTTACTCAAAGTGATGTCGATGATCTGGATGCATTTGCAGTCATGGTCATGAGATTGATTGAACTGAATAAATTGAAGGTGCAACAGCTGCGTAGTAAGAATATGGAATCAATTGGCAGGCTGACAGGTGGTGTCGCGCATGATTTCAATAATCAGTTGTCGGGTATCACTTCTGCTCTGGATCTGTTGGTATTGGAGCCAGGATTGTCAGAACAATCGACTGATTTAATACAATCAATCAAGGGCTGTACTCAAGTATCCAGCGATTTGATCGGTAAACTGTTAAATTTGTCTCGAAGTAGAAGCTATGACAAAAAGTTATTTGATCTGCATGATTTGTTGAATGATTTGTTTTCGTTGATGGAGAGAACGATAGGTTCTTCCATTGAGTTGAAATTAGAATTGAATGCCCGACACTCGGTTTGTTTGGGTGATAGAAGTCAAATACATTCAAGTTTGCTGAATATTCTTGTCAATTCAAAAGATGCGATGCCGGAAGGCGGGCAAATTATTATACGTTCTGAAGATAGTAATGAAGATGAAATTCAGTTTGATAAATTACCTGTGGGTCAGTATACAGTCGTCAAAATAATCGATAACGGTTCGGGTATTCCCCGGCAGGATCTGGACAAGGTATTTGAACCCTTTTATACAACCAAAATATCGGAAAATGGGACTGGCCTGGGTTTGCCGTCGGCTTTGCAGGTTGTCAAACATCATGGTGGAACCATTTTAATAGAAACATCAAGCGCAGGCACTACATCGAGTATTTTCCTGCCAAAAACTCCGAGTGATCTTCCAGAATCAGGCTCTTCTGAAAAAATTTCTACTTTCAAGTCGAAGTCTAAACGAGTATTACTTGCAGAGGATGAAGATGTTCTTCGCAGGTTGTATTGCTTGTTGTTACAGAAGCTTGGGTTTGAAGTGGAAGTTTTCTGCGATGGTAAAGAAGCATTGGACGCATTAATGAAGGATCGAGAATTCGATATCCTTGTTACAGATATAAAAATGCCGCGGCTGGATGGATTTCAGTTATACCAGGCGGTGGAGGAATTTTTGCCAAATCTGCCCGTAATTCTGATCTCTGGTTTTGCCGATAGGGAAAAAGTGGATCTACTGTGCAAGCAGAGTAACGTTGGTTTTTTGCAAAAGCCTTTTACGGACAGCGAATTGTCAAAAGTTCTGGAAACTCACTTAGGCGATTCGGTCTTGGGGTGAAGCTTGACTGCAGCGACTCCAAAGCCGCGGATATTATCTTCAATTATCGATGCAGTAACACAGGACGAATCCGGTCATTTCGTTGGTCGGTGGATTCAGATTGAAATCGGTTAAGCTGGGTTTTCGCTGTCGATAAAAAATGCTTCTACATTGAATTCGCTAAGTACGCGTTGCATCAAAGCCTGAATGCCAAATCGTTCGGTGGCATGGTGTCCGCCGGCAAACATATGTACACATGCTTCACGGCTCTCGTGCCAATCGTGTTCACTCATTTCTCCGGTTATAAATGCATCCAGTCCTTGTTGTTCCGCCAGTAGCCAGTCGCTATTTGCGCCGCCGGTAATGATTCCCACAGATCTAATCTTTTGATCAGGATCCGGGCATGCCACAATTACTGAATGATTTAGAACTGAAGCCAATGTTTTAGTTAATTCTGCAGAAGTTAATGGTTTAGTTAGTTCTCCCTTTACCCCAGTCGGGTTGCCTTTGTAATTGCCGAATGATTGATAATGGGGAATACCTATAAGCTTAGCCAGGCTTGCCGCATTGCCGACTTGCAGATGCGCATCAAGGGGTAAATGATAACCAAAAAGACTGATATCGTTGCACACCAGCGGGAAAATACGTTTTTTGAAGCCTGCCGTTATTGTTCGACATCCGTGAAATTTCCAAAACAAACCATGATGCACTACCATCGCGTCGGCATTGTTCTCGGCCGCTATTGCGATTGCTTCAGCACTGGCTGATACAGAGAAGGCTATTTTTTTGATGGTTTCACAACCTTCGACCTGCAAGCCATTGGGGCCATAATCCTGAAAGTCGTCTGGTGAGAGAAGAACTTTGAAAAATTGTTCAAGGTCTTGTCGGGTCATTGCTTATTTATATTAGGAGCAAGGTTTCAATAATATGCGAAAGATTGGCGCAGGATAATTGTTTGTCTTCAAGGCGTAGCAACAGGCGCATAGCTGGGCTACGCAACTGTTGCTACAACGCAGAAGACGGACAATAAGACAAGTCAGGATTCGTATATTATTGAATCCTCGCTCTTTAGAGGCATGGGGGCACGATATCACTTGTTTCGAGATTCCTTTTTTTTGGCCAATATTGACGGTGGAATTTTTGGTTTTTTTGCAGTGCGCAGTAGTATTATCAAATTAGCCAGTATGACTAATACCGCCAGCAGAATAAATAAAAATACAGTCATGGAATGACACTGTCCGTGTAGTTAAAGCGTGTATAAAGCTGCATAGCCGGGGATTGTGTAAGCAGCCAATATTTATCTTAGCAGACTAATATTGGCGAAGCTTTGATTGACAATCCGGGTTGAGCATTATCAAATAGCGAGAGCTTACCCTAACTTTCGACCACGGTATACTCAATGCCCGCCCAAAACCGTTTAAAAAATGAAACCAGCCCCTATCTTCAACAGCACGCTGACAATCCTGTCGACTGGTACCCGTGGTGCGAAGAGGCATTGACTCTGGCTCGGAATGCAGATAAACCGATCCTTTTATCGGTTGGCTATTCAGCGTGTCATTGGTGTCATGTTATGGCGCATGAATCTTTTGAAAACCTGGAAACAGCTAAGATCATGAATGACTTGTTCGTGAATATCAAAGTTGATCGGGAGGAGCGCCCGGATATCGATAAAATATACCAACTGGCTCACCAGCTTCTTACTCAGCGACCCGGAGGTTGGCCTCTGACGATGTTTTTGACACCTGATTCGCATATTCCTTACTTTGGGGGTACTTATTTTCCTCCACAACAACGTTACAATATGCCTGGGTTCGCCAGTATTCTGCAACAGGCTGCAGAATATTATAAACGACAAAAAGATGCCATCAGTGAACACAATGCTGCATTTGAAGACACCATTTTGCGTATTGCAACGCCACAAAATGCCGATCAACCAGATAGTACGTTAGTGGACCTGGCCACTCGCGAAATGACAAACGATTTTGACGCAGATCACGGTGGCTTTGGTCAGGCACCAAAATTTCCGCATGCAACAAACCTGGAGTTTTTGCTTGGACGTTGTTTTTACAGCGATGAGCAAATGCCCAAAATGATTGTGTCCTATAGCCTTGAAAGTATGGCGAAAGGGGGTATTTATGATCAGATCGGCGGTGGGTTTTGTCGATATTCCGTTGATGAGCGTTGGAATATTCCTCATTTTGAGAAGATGCTTTACGATAATGGGCCGTTGCTTGGATTATACGCGCGCAGTTGGCAGGTGTTCCACGACCCCTTATTCAAACAAATTGTACTGGACACTGCCGAATGGGTCATACGGGATATGCAGGATCCATCAGGTGGGTATTATTCATCACTGGATGCAGACTCTGAAGGGCATGAGGGTAAATTTTATGTTTGGGATCGGTCAGAAGTGGAATCTTTGCTTGGTCCGTCTGAATATGAACTGGTCAGTCTGCATTTTGGCTTGTCAAGGCCAGCAAATTTTGAAGGTGCCTGGCACTTGTATGATGCCCAGGCGCTGAATGAAGTAGCCACTACCCTGAATTATGAAACTGACCGGGCAGATGTGCTTTTGAGGGCTGCGCGTAAAAAGTTGTTTCTACACCGAGCACAGCGAATACATCCACACCGTGATGAAAAGATTTTGACTGCCTGGAACGCATTAATGATTAAGGGCATGGCGAGCGCGGGTCGAATTTTTAATCAGCCCCAGATGGTTGATTCAGCTCAGTCCGCATTTGATTTTATCCACGATACATTGTGGGTCAACGGGCGTTTACTTGCCAGCTATAAAGATGGGAAAGCACATTTAAATGCCTATTTGGATGACTATGTCTATTTGATTGATGCGGCTCTGGAGCTTTTACAGGCCCGTTGGCGCACCAGGGACATATTGTGGGCGCAGGCATTGGCGGAACGACTATTAGAACAGTTTGAAGATCCGTCTAATGGAGGTTTCTTTTTCACCTCAAATGATCACGAACGCTTGATTCATCGACCAAAACCGATGATCGAAGAATCAACTGCGGCAGGAAACGGTGTTGCGGCATCGGTTTTGAGTCGGCTTGGTCATATACTCGGAAATACGGATTATCTGAAAGCAGCAGACAGGACTTTGAAGGCCTCTGCTTCATCTATAAGGCAGATACCCAGTGGTCATGGCGCATTGATCACCGCTTTAGAAAGTACCTTGCATCCGTACCAAACGGTAGTAATACGGGGCGCTGAATGTGAACTTTGGAAGAATGCTGTATTGGAGGATTTTCATCCAGGACGTATTTGTTTCGCCATTCCTGATGATGAAAATGGTTTGCCTGGGCAACTGGCCGAACGAGTACCTGGCGCAGTGACAACCGCCTATGTTTGTAGTGGAGGTGCTTGCCTGGCGCCTGTACAAACATTGTCAGAATTGGAGGAGATCCTGCTTGACGACGGTTGCCCGGCAATGGGCTGACGGACTGTGCCTGTTAATGGGTTCAACTAAATTAGGGCGTATTATTTTTCTGCAATAATGGGCTGGCTTTTGTTTTATAAGGACAACATCGCTTAAATTATCCCGATCATATGAATGTGCTTCTTGTTTCAACCTACGAATTGGGTCATCAATCTTTTAGTTTAGCCCATGTGGCTGCATTGTTACGCGATCAGGGTCATAGTGTCTGTTGTCTGGATTTGGCGATAGAGTCGTTTGATGGTGCACAATTTCAGTCTGCTGAATTCATTGCGTTCAGTGTTCCTATGCATACAGCGGCAAGATTGACTGCCCGTCTTCTATATGAAGTTAAGCAGCTTAGTCCTGCAGTACCTGTTGCGGCCTTCGGACTCTATGCACAAATGAACCGGAGATATTTTTCAAGCCTGGGGGTTTCAACAATTCTAGGTGGAGAATTTGAAGCCCAGCTTGTTGATGTCGTAAATAATCTGCAGAATGATATTCAGCTCGATAGCCAGGGATACACTGAATCACACCTTGCAAAGCAGTCTTTTACAATTCCTGATCGTAAGGGATTGCCTTTGCTCAGCGAGTATGCAACGCTGCAGCTTTCTGACGGTGGCAGAAAAACAGTGGGCTATACCGAGTCAAGTCGGGGTTGCAAACATCATTGTGCGCATTGTCCGGTTGTTCCGGTTTATCAGGGAAAATTTCGGGCAATACCACTGCATATTGTTTTGGCTGATATTCGTCAGCAAGTAAACTCCGGGGCGGAACATATTACTTTCGGAGACCCTGACTTTTTTAATGGGCCAACTCATGGGTTGCGCGTCATCGAAGCGGTAAACAGAGAGTTTCCTCAATTAACTTACGATGTGACAATTAAGGTTGAACATTTACTTTCATACAGCGATTTAATTCCAAGGCTTAAGCAGACAGGATGTGCAATTGTTACAACAGCGGTTGAATCGGTTGATAATCAAATATTGACACGTTTTGCCAAAGGTCACACACGGGAGGATTTTTATAAGCTTGTTGAGCTTTGTCGTCAATACGATCTTAATTTGTCACCAACCTTTGTGCCGTTTACACCCTGGACGAGCGTTGAAGGCTATCTGGATTTACTTAAGGTGATTGTGGATCTGGACCTTTTGGCATCCATATCGCCTGTGCAATTATCCATCCGCTTGTTGATTCCTCCAGGTTCGTATCTGCTGCATTCCCCTGAAGTGCAATTATTGATTGGCCCGGAGGATTCGAAAAATTTTATTTATCCCTGGAAGCATGAAAATCCCCTCGTCGATCAATTACAGCGAGATATAGCAGGATGGGTTCAGAAATCATCGTGTCAATCCCGATACCGGATATTTTCTGAGATTTGGGCATTAACCCATAAACTTGTTGATATAAAAGTGCCGAAAATCAGGGAACCATCTGAGCGCGATGTTCCTCCGCATTTGAGTGAGCCGTGGTACTGCTGCGCTGAGCCTACAGAGGATCAATTTAACTTTGTTTAGTCGATAGCCTTAGCCACTCGGTTTTGATGCTGGCTTCAATTCTTTATATTCCAAGCCAATACTATGTCGATAAAACGTGATCGTTTACGAGGATTTCAGCTTGGATTGGCAATAGCCCTGATTGGCGTCGTATCGTCTATGTTGCCGGTAGTACTTGATTTGGAGAAAGACCTGGGTCTGGCGTGGTTGTTTGATTTTCGCGGACCCAGGAAGCCACCCGCTGAAGTGGTTGTCATCAGTATTGATAATCCCTCATTGCGTGAGTTGGGTTTGCCGGAAAAACTGAGTCTGTGGCCACGGTCATTGCATACTCAATTGATTAGAATTCTTAATCGCTACGGCGCGAAGACTATCGTATTTGATGTTTTTTTCAGATCTGCGCGTGAAGAGAAAACCGATCGAGAATTCGCAAGCGAATTGTCAAAGGCTGGCAATGTTATACTTTTTGCCCATTTAGATCAGCGGCCGGTAATTATTCCGAATCACGGCATCGGATCGCAGACGATTTTGATGGATCGATTGGTGGCTCCTCTTTCACTTGTTGCCGATTCAGCCTTGTCGTACGCGCCGTTTCCGTTGCCAAAAGTACCTGCCCGCCTTAATCAGGCCTGGTTATTTAAATCCAGTTCGGGGGATATAGCGACCCTCCCTGTTGTGGCACTTCACCACTATATTGCTCCTGCGTTCAAGCGATTTCGACGAACATTGGACGATTCAGTTACGCTAACGACAACGAAAGAGAGTGCCAGCCAAGAAATTATCAAACCTGGAGCATTCAGTCGTACTGTACGTCAGGTTCGACAAAAGATCCTGCTTCAACCAGACGCATTACCTAATTTTGACAGCGAAGCTTCGACTGTTGCGTCGCGTCGATTGCATAGCATCTTAAGATCGTTACACCAGGGTCCGGATAGTTATTATATTGATTTCTACGGGCCGCCCCAGACCATAACAAGCTTACCTTATTACAAGGTTATTCAGTCTGTAGAATCGAAGCAAAACGCAGGTAGTCCCTTAGATTTCAGTGGTAAAGCGGTTTTTATCGGTAACTCCGAGCCCTACCAGCCGGATTTGAAGGATGATTTTTACACGGTTTTTTCGGGTAAATCGGGCTTCGACCTGAGTGGCGTGGAAATTATCGCGACGGTTTTTGCAAATTTGATCGAAGGGCGAAGCATCCAGCCGATTAGTCAGGTTTATGGTATGGGTGTTGTTGCGTTTTGGGGCTTGGTCATCGGTGGTTTGTTTTACCTTGCACCGGTTCTGCCCGCCGTTATTTTTGCGCTTAGCCTGCCTGTGTTGTATCTGCTCATTGCTACAGTATGGTTTACAGAGAATGGTGTATGGGTGCCTTTAGTGACCCCATTGTTATTGCAACTTCCAGTGGCTGTATTTGCTGCACTGTCATTGAGGTACTTTGTGAGCCAAAAAGCCGGTCAGCGCTTTCAACAATCCACGCGCTTTTTTTTACCTGGCGAAGTGGTTGATTTATTGCCCGAATGGAATCAGAACGACATTGTTAACGCGGGTCGTACTGTTGAGGGGGTGTGCCTGGCCAGCGATGCTGAAAGTTATACATCTTTTGCCGAAAACATCGAACCACGGGAGCTTAAAAATCTTTTAAACCGTTATTTCGATTTGTTGTTCCAACCGGTTAGGGGGCAGGGTGGTTCGGTATTGGATGTGGTTGGCGATTCGATGCTGGCGTTTTGGGAAAATAAATCAAATCCGGTCAACGCAAAACTATCGGCCTGTCGTGCAGCAATAGAGATTCAGGCCAGGATTGCCGTAGTGGAGCCGCACGATCAGGCGTATTCTATTTTACCGACACGAATAGGCTTGCATGCCGGGGAGATGCTGATCGGCAATGTAGGTGCCGGAGATCATTACGCATTTCGCGCGGTCGGCGATATGATTAATTCAACCTCGAGAATTGAGGGATTGAACAAATTCCTTGGAACGCGAGTACTTGCTTCTGCTCAGGTTGTAAATCACCTCGACGGAATCGTTACTCGACGTACCGGTAAGTTTCGACTCAAAGGTAAAGATAACTATCTGGAGATTTTTGAAGTGGTTTGTTGTGAAGAGAACGTCGATCAGCAATTTTTCGATTTTCGGGAGCAATTTCTTAAGGGTTTGATTAAGTTCGAGCAGGGTCGTTGGCGGCAAGCCCGATCCGAATTCGAAACAGGCGTAAAACAATTTGGTCAAGATGGACCAAGTTTATTTTATCTGCAATTGTGTGAGCGTTATCTAAAGCATGGTTCGCCTGAATCCTGGGATGGAATTAACAGGTTGTTGGCGAAATAAATCACATAATATATTATATTTGTCAAGGGAATAATTGACAAATTTCATGTAAGTTAGTACCGTGTGTTGTAACGGTCGATTATTCATTATTCATCCAATAATAATAATGGCGGAGGCCATATATCGTGATGAGTCGTGCCAGGATGCTGTTTGGATTTTTGATGTTCTCGGTATGGAGCGTA
>CAZGQY010000112.1:0-13968 GCA_964528035.1 uncultured Methylococcaceae bacterium
GTTTGGGCGGCAATTGGCCTTTCGATGGTAATAAAATTGGATTTATTTTCATGTTGACATGAATGCATTTGTCCTGTGAGTGCGATCAATTTCAATCATCTGACGAAAAGATCAACAAAACGGTCTTTTTCTAAATCGATAGCCAAGCTGAATCCCTAGAATATCCCGTAACCTGCTTTTTTACTCAATTACTGCATTAGAGTCCCAGCTATTGCAATTGATTGACTCTTTTCGTAGCTGAGAACGTCAAAGTGGAAGGGTGATACCCTCGGTTACCCGATTAAAAATTGTAATTGGAAAATTGAAGAATTTTTGCGAAGCTTTCGTGCTCAATTTTCACCATTGATTACTCGGTTTCTACCTGTATCTTTGGCTTTATACAGCGCTGTATCAGCTCGGTCGATGAACGTGTCGATAGTGTCCTCCTTTCTCAGACATGAAACTCCAATTGATAAAGTAATCTGTCCAATAGAGTCTCCGTTGTCTTTCCTTTGCAGGCGACTGGAGGCCAATGCTTCACGAATATTTATCGCGGTTGACATTGCCGAGTTTGAGTCGGTTTTAGGTATTAAAATGGCCATTTCTTCGCCGCCATATCGTGCCACCATGTCTTTGTCTTCAACAAACTGTTTCAATAGTTTTGAGGTATATCTCAAAACTTTATCACCGACTAAATGGCCGTAATTATCATTGATGCGTTTGAAATGATCGATATCCAATAGTAGTAAAAAGGTGTTACCAAATAGAGTATCGCCCTCTTTTATCAAAGCGGCCATTTCAGTATCAAATGCACGGCGATTAAGTAATCCGGTGAGCGCATCGGTTTCTGCAGACTGCTTCATTTTCTCCAGATCTTGGCGTAGTTGGCTTACTTCTGCGTTGGTTTTATCCAGCTGGTTTTTTAGACCGTTACTGACCTGGACTAAACCTTGGGTTTCAGCGATGATGCTTTGCACAATATTTTGCACCATCGAAGCATCTTCTGTTCCAGTCAGTAATTCGGATTTATTGGCGAAATTGTCAGCACTGGAGGTTGCTTGTTCCTTGGTGTTTTCCAAAGTAACCAGTGTTTGCTGAACCAAATTTTTTAGCCCGGATCCGATTTTGTCAATTTTCTCTGGCGAGCCATTCAACACAAACTGTTTGTAAAGTTCGTTTGAAATTTCTGAGGGAATTGGGTTTTCGTGGTCCAGGTATTCATTCAATGCTTCCTGCAGGGGTGCATTTTTTCCAGATACATATTCGTAACAAATCGAATAATTAATTGGGTTGGCTGGAAATTTACATTTGGAGATCATGGGCAGAACCATGCGTAAATATTCTGCAGCCTTATCTTTGTTTTCAGTGTAATCGGGGATAATCGAAGTTGTATTGTTCATCGCTAATCGTTATTCATATAATTGTTTGAAGAGTGTTCCGTATTCTTAAGGTTGCTGGTGGCAACGACTTTTTTTGATTAATTACAAATTGCACGCAATGATTGACTCACTACCGAAAAGTATAGAACGTAGAATTGAAGCTTGCCTCCAAAAAGATCGACATAAGCTATTTATTCGCGTTAAAAATTTAAACAACAGTCTGAAAAATGGGATTGATATTGGCTCAAAGCTTGAAGAGCTGGAAAAATCTATCCAGGTATCAACTCGGTGTTATCACGAGCGTCAAGCGAGTGTTCCCGATATTGTTTATCCGCAGTTACCCATAACGGAGAAACGTCAGCATATTTCTAAGCTGATTCGAGAAAACCAGGTCGTGGTGTTGTGCGGAGAAACAGGGTCAGGAAAAACCACTCAATTACCGAAAATTTGCATGTCGATTGGGCGTGGTATCAGCGGCATGATAGGTCATACACAACCGAGGCGCATTGCTGCGCGTAGTGTGGCCCAGCGTATCGCTGATGAATTATCGTGCCCGCTGGGTGGGGTTGTTGGCTATCAAGTCAGGTTTCAGGATTATAGTCAGCCGGGAACGCTTGTTAAGGTAATGACCGACGGTATTTTACTTGCGGAGATTCAAACAGATCGCTACTTAAATCAATATGATACCTTGATATTGGACGAGGCTCATGAGCGTAGCCTTAATATCGATTTTTTGCTGGGATATCTGAAATGGCTATTGCCGAAGCGAGCAGATCTGAAATTGATTGTTACCTCTGCCACTATAGATCCTCAGCGTTTTTCAAGTCACTTTTCCAATGCACCGATCATTGAAGTATCGGGTCGGGTTTTTCCTGTTGAGATTCGATACCAGCCAACCAATAGTGACGATGATGGGATGACTGAAACTGAATTACACACAGGGATTATTCATGCGGTGGAAGAACTATCTCATTGCACTGGAGGAGACATTCTGGTGTTTTTGAGCGGCGAACGGGATATACGCGAAGCTGCCGATAATCTACGCAAACACTTTAACGGAAAATGGGAGATTGTGCCGCTATTCTCCCGTTTGTCCGCAAAGGATCAAGAAAAAGTTTTCTTGCCACATCAAGGCCGACGCATAGTCCTGGCGACTAATGTCGCTGAGACCTCTCTCACAGTACCCGGTATACACGCTGTTATCGATACAGGGATGGCCAGAATTAGCCGCTACAGTTTTCGAAACAAGATCCAGCGCCTGCCGGTTGAAAAAATTTCCCAGGCCAGTGCAAATCAACGCTCGGGTCGTTGTGGCCGTATTGGTCCAGGCATTTGTATTCGTCTCTATTCAGAAGAAGATTATCTGGCGCGGGCAGAGTTTACTGATCCGGAGATTTTTCGTACCAATCTGGCGGCGGTGATTTTGCAAATGAAATCTCTAAGACTTGGGTCCATCGACCGATTTCCGTTTTTACAAGCACCCGATCACCGGGCTATTCGTGATGGAGTTAAATTACTGCATGAGCTAAATGCCCTGGATGGTGAACAGAAATTAACCTCGACGGGGCGTCAATTGACTAGAATTCAATTAGATCCACGGTTGGCTCGTATAGTCATCGCCGCTGAGCATGAAAATTGTTTAAGCGAAATAGCCATCATTGTCGCCGCATTGAGCATACAGGATCCTCGGGAACGTCCTCTTGCTTTTGCTCAAGCCTCAGACGAGAAACACAAACAGTACCAGGCGCCAGACTCGGATTTTCTTTCTTTTTTAAACTTGTGGCTGGACATAGAACAAAAACGTAGTGAACTATCGAATTCAAAATTCAGAAAATATTGCCGGGATGGATTTCTTTCGCATGTTCGTATTCGGGAATGGAGAGAAATACATTCACAATTATTAAAAGTGATAAAAAAAGACCTGAATTTCATACCGAACAAGGTGTCCGCAGACTATGTTCAGATTCATAAAGCTTTATTGAGTGGCTTAATTTCAAATATTGGTTTCAAGCAGGACGGTGTGGAGTATTTAGGTGCACGTAATTTAAAGTTTTATATCCATCCCGGATCAGTTCTTTTTCGGACAAAGCCAAAATGGGTAATGGCGGCAGAGCAGGTTGAGACAAGCCAGGTGTATGCCCGGTGTGTCGCTAAAGTTAATCCGGAATGGATCGAAAATAAGGCTGCCCATCTGGTAAAACTGAATCATTTTGAACCACACTGGGAGAAACGTTCAGCCAGACCTGCTGTTTTTGAACGCTCTGCACTCTATGGCATTACATTGCAAAGTCGGCGCAAAATACCTTTGGAGCGGATCAACAAGGCCAATGCCCGGGAAATTTTTATTCGTTCGGCGCTGGTTGAGCAAGACTATGATTGTAATGCGACATTTTTTAACCATAACCAGGATTTGTTGGATTCGCTTGGATACTTGCAACATAAAGGTCGGCGGGTGGATTTAATTGCTGACGATTCGGTGCTCTACGAATTTTTTGACAGCAGGGTTCCTGCCAGCGTAGTCGATGGTAATAGTTTTAACCGTTGGCGTAGGAAAACAGAGCGTGACCACCCCGATTTATTGAAGCTTTGCAAGGATGATGTTTTTCATCATTCTGCGTGGACAATAGATGTCGATAGCTATCCGGATTCATTGCTGATTGAAAAAATATCCATCGACATGGAATATCATTTCGAACCGGGTCATGAAAATGATGGTGTTACAGCCTTAATCCCTATTCATCAGCTTAATCAATTGAAATCTGAATTGTTTGAGAAGTTAGTGCCAGGTTTGCTTCGAGAGAAAATTATTTATTTACTTAAGTGTTTGCCAAAATCCGTGCGTCGTAATTTTGTGCCGGTGCAAGAATATACAGATCTTTTTTTACAACAGGAATCGCTTGCTAAAAACTCTCTATACAAAGAATTATCAGCTTGGTTGTGTAGCTTGAAACCGGTAGATATTTCTGCCAACTATTGGAAATCTCAACCCATACCCGCTCATCTATGCATGAATTTCAGAATACTCGATGATCAAGGGCAAGTGCTTGGAGAAGGGCGCGAGCTTTCAGATTTACAGAAAACCCTGCTTGCAGCAGCAAAAATAGAGTTTCAATCGACGGTGGCTAAGGAATATCGTAAGACGGGTTGTAAAAATTGGCAGTTTGGAGAAATTCAAGATTTTGTGTCAGGTGAATCAGGTGGGCATCAGTCAATTGCTTATCCCGGTCTGATGGATGAAGGTGATTCAGTTGGATACAGCTTGTTCGAGAGTAGTGCGATTGCCGAGGCACATCATAAATTCGGTATTACCCGGCTTATTGCTCTTCAATTGAAAAAGGAGTTGAAATTTATAAAACGGAATTTTAAACCGAAACGTTCAGTCATTCTGGCGTACAGTCAATTGAATCATCACAGGTATCAAAAGAGTTTGCTATCCGGGTATGTGGGTGATTATTATGAAGACTTTATGTTTTTATTGGTCAGTACGGTATTTATTGTTGATAAGGAAAAAATCCGTTCAGATATCGAAATGGAACGTCGCATCCAGATGGAGAAATCAAAATTGATGGAGACAGAGAGCAAACTGTATCAGTTGCTGGAATCAACTATGGATAATTGGATAAAGGCGACTCATACATTAAAAACTATGACCTTAAGTAACGAAATTCGGTCGGATATTTCAGAACAACTTGAATTGTTGATATATAAAGGGTTTTTGGTTGAGACGCCGTACATTGCACTGAGTGCGTACCCCAGGTACATCAAAGCAATATTACATCGTCTGGACAAGGCAAAGTTGGATCAGAGACGTGATCAAAATCAACTAGACCAGTTGCTTCCATTGTGGCGGCGCTATTGGGTATGGGTGCAGGAAAACGAAGAAGTTTACAGTTCTGGACAAGACGATTATCGATGGCAACTGGAAGAGCTTCGGGTGTCTTTGTTTGCGCAAATGTTAAAAACAGCGTATCCAGTGTCGCGAAAACGTCTAGATAAAATTTGGAGTCAACGCGTGTAATCAATGCACGGTTTTATGAGTAAAAATAGGTATTGAATAAACTCAGAAATTATTCGAAATGGCGTACTCGAAGATAACCTCGATTCAAGAGATATTCTTTTCTCGAATATCTGTAGGGGAATTATTTTGCCTAGTATTGTTCGAACGGATGGCTGTTTTGCGGTATGGTTCACCTTTGCAAATTCTTTAGCTATGCTACAGTGAAGTAGAATCCTAGATTGAATAGAACAGAATTTATAAGTGAATCGAGATGTTTAATAGATCAATAACGCTATTTTTTGCCGTCATATTAGCGGCTTTTAGTTCTTTAGTGCAGGCCGATATATACAGGCTTGTCGATAGTCAGGGTAAAGTCACTTACACAAATGTTCCAGTAAAGAAAGTGCCAAGAAACAGCGAATATAAGTTGGTTTTAAAATCGCTGATTCGTCCAAGAAAACAGGGCTCGACGAAAAAAGGCGTTTCAAGAATGAGCCATAACCGCCAAAAGTATTCTCCGATTATAGTCAGTGCAGCCCGAGTGAATAGTCTGGATCCAAATTTGATTCACGCGGTTATCAAAGCGGAATCGGCCTACAATCCTAAAGCTGTCTCGCATAAAGGCGCGGTGGGGTTGATGCAGTTGATGCCACAAACAGCGCTACGATATGGTGTGAAGAATAGAGAGGACCCAGAGGATAACATCAATGGGGGAGCCAAGTATTTAAGCGACTTACTGCAAATGTTTGAGTCAGATATACGGCTTGCGGTTGCTGCCTATAACGCGGGTGAACATAATGTTATCAAATATGGTAATAAGATCCCGCCGTTTCGTGAAACTCGACAATATGTTAGTCGGGTTATGAAGTATTATCGAAGTAACTTATAAGCATGAACGCAAAAGAACTGGTAAGAGGTGCTGTTGATCTGGTTTCGCTCCCTGATGTAGCGATTCAGGTTAATGAAATGATCGATGATCCCAGGTATAACGGCAATCATCTTGGTTCGGTGATTTCTACAGACCCTGGATTGTCGGTACGTTTATTGAAAATTGTCAATAGCGCCTTTTATGGATTTCCAGCAAAAATTGATACGGTCGGTCGGGCAACCACAATTGTGGGTAGTCAAGATTTACGCAGTATGGTGTTAGCAACATCAGCAGTAGGGGCATTTAGTAAAATCCCACAGGAACTGGTCGATATAACGGATTTTTGGGTGCGAAGTATCCAGTGTGCGATCATCTCCCGCATTTTGGCGAAAAGTTGTGGGGTTTTGCAGCCAGAACGGTTGTTTGTGGCCGGACTACTCAGTGATATTGGTTCATTGTTGATGTATAGCAAATTGCCGGATGCCTGTAGAGAAATTTTGACTGTCGCTGCTGAGAATCGCAGTATAGTTCCAGACATGGAGCAAGAACTTCTGGGTTTTACGCATGCCGATGTTGGGGCTGAGTTGTGTGGCTTGTGGAATTTACCGGATGCTTTGCGCGAAACCGTTGCCTGTCATTTGAATCCAGGCAATGCAAGCGAGTATCGTTTGGATGCCTGCCTGGTATATGTGGCTTCGCGTCTTTGTGAGGTCAGCGTGGATGGTTGTGAACTCGACAGGGTACTGATCGACATACCCGATAGTATAATGAGTCTATTGAAGTTGGATCGGGACAAGATTGTTGATGTGCTTAAAAAGGTCGGGCCTGATTTTGCCAGTATATTTGACCTGATCGTACCGAAAGTGAAAGTTCTTTGACTAGAGCTCCGTCCGAGAACAGGCTGACACACTTCGCACATGTATTTATTGCTCAACTAGCACCCGAATTTCTGCGGTTTACGAGGGACAATGTAATATTTGTCCTGATGAGCATATCCGCTGTTACACGAAATAGATCAAGGCCAATGGTAATCATTCAGTTCTGCACATGGCAGCATCCAACTGCAAATACACATATGTGAATTGACGGCTAGAAAAGGCAGTCATTTATTTGATAGAAGGCCATTATTACCGTGAGTCAATGCCTGGTCAGTCCCATAGACCGTCTATGCTAACCTGTACTTCGGGGACACCGTCAGGAACAATATACCCTGTGGAATATACCGTAAGGCTCTGGTATCGTTGTTCGTCCATCAAGGGTGTACGATAAACCTCTCCGCGTTTGCCATTCAAATCGATAATCCACACTTCTGGAATACCGTACCGCGCATAAAACGGCAGCTTAGTTGCTCGATCATACTCAAGGGATGTCTCCGCAACCTCAATCAGCATTAAAATGTCACTGGCTTGGGGATGTTGTAAGCGGTAGTTGTGTTTTTTGACAATCGCGACATCCGGTTCAGGCTCTCCAAATTCCCCAAGCTGAATGGGGTTTTGTATACGAACCAGATACTTCCGCGGTACTTGTTTAACCAGCATATCGGTCATTAAATCCACGACATATGCATGTTGGCTACCAATCGGTGCCATGTCAACTAGATCGCCGTCAACTAATTCGATCCGTTCGACTTCGCTGAAGATGCCCGCGTCGCCCATACGATGATACTCCTGTACGGTCAGTCGGTGCCGAGTGGGCACTATTACTTGATCGTCGCATACAGTGGAATTCATTATTGATACCTTTGATGAATTGATTTGCCATACCCTATTATAACCGAGATTGTCTAACATCAATTACTCTGTAGACGATGCCGCATACATTAATTCTGGGTCGCAGAGAATCTAAAGTTATTATCGATATTGATCGCATTAACAATGCCATCGCAGAGTTTTAGATCGCGACGACCTATTTAATTTCTGCAGAAATTAACAATAATACAATACTGGATCACAGGTGCTCTAATCAGGCGCTGATTAGTTAACATGTTTTGTCGGTTTGGATATAATTTGTTTAGCCATACTGCAATTTTTGCCATGAAGAATATTCAGATTCGCAAAAAAATTGAGTTAAAACATTTGTGTATAGTTAACGACCAATGATCTGTTGAATGGACGTATCTTCAAAAAACACCGACTCCAAATTCTTCCATTAATTTCACCAGCAGAATAAGGGGTAGCCCAACCAATGCATTAGGGTCATTGCCTTCTATGCGATCAACCAAACTAATACCAAGGCCTTCAGACATAAAACTACCCGCACAATTCAGTGGTTTTTCTAACTCTATGTAACGTTCAATTTGCCGCCTTTGTAAAGTTTTGAAATAAACATGGCATATATCGAGCTCGGTGCGTGGATATTTGCCACCAGGGTTTAGCAGGCTGACTGCGGTATAAAAGCTAACCCGGTTCCCGGAAGCATTAAGTAATTGTTGTATTGCGTTTTGTTCATTGCCCGGTTTTTCCAATCTTATTGTTCCGCACATTGCCACTTGGTCCGATCCTATGATCCAATGTCCAGGATGGTTATGGCAGACAGAATGTGCTTTTTGTGCGGCTAAACGCAGAGCTAAATTTTCAGGAGATTCATGCTGATGCGGTGTTTCATCGATATCCGGTGATATACTGTCAAACTCACTGGTAATTTTTGCGAGTAACAATTGGCGAAAACTGGAACTGGATGCGAGCAAAACAGGTGAAAATGGGATGGGTTTTAGCGTTTTTTTTTGCAAAATGGTTCTGGTAGCTAGAGATAATTTTGACAGTATTTCTAAATTCTCGCTATCATTCTACAGTTATGTCGGATCGAGCGCCTGAATTTATAGATCCTGTTTCGCTTTCTGCACGGGGTTTATCTTACCAGGGAGATAAACCGCTATCGTGTATGCAACGGTTATGTGATTCGTTGTCGGATTGCGGCGGGAGTGCTCGATATGAACTGGAATTTTTACAGGAAGGGCGGTTGCATGTGATTCACGGTCGAATCAAAGCGAAGCTCGTGTTGCAATGTCAGAATTGTTTAGAAGAATTGATTTTGACTGTAGACTCGCAATTGAAACTGGGTGCTGTGAGGACGCTCGAAGAAGTTTCTCGTTTGTCGGATGCGTATGAACCCCTGCTGATGCAGGATCGAAAGATAGCGTTGAAAGACATAATCGAGGAGGAATTATTATTGGCATTGCCAATAATACCAAAGCACGAGTATTGCGGGATTGACCGACAGGACTTCACGGCAACGGATGAGAAACCGAACCCTTTTTCGATATTAGTTGATTTAAAAAAAGATTGGAGATAAATAGTATGGCTGTTCAGAAACACAAAGTGACCCGAGCTAGACGAGGAACACGTCGTTCCCATGATTCCTTAAAACCTGCAGCGCTTTCTCAGGATGCGACGACGGGGGAAATGCATTTACGCCACCATGTGGCTCCAGATGGTTACTACAGAGGGCGAAAAGTCGTTTCTGTAGCTGAAGACGAATAAGCAAGATAGTTCGATTGACGTTTGAATTTTGACGATTATTTGTAATCGCCCATGAAAACTTTTACTGTTTCATCGTGGTTTTTACGACGGAAAGCCAGCAGATAATTGGTTTACGGGTTGATGCTGTCGCTTGCTTGATACGTCGTTTAAAGGGCTATTTTTACGGTCCTGAATAATTATAATTTAGACCCGAAATACCAGATATACTGAATCGATATCCTTACTATGTATAACATTAACATCGGGCAGGACTAAAATATGAGCGTAGTACCAGTAATTGCTGTGGATGCCATGGGAGGGGATTTTGGCCCAAGCGTTACCGTTCCCGCAGCAGCCATCGCGTTGGAAGCGAACAAAGATTTGCAAATAATATTGGTGGGTGACGAAGACACGCTTTCACAAGCGTTGCTAACACAGCCTGCATTCTTGAAGGAGCGCATACGGATTCATCACGCTTCTCAGCAGGTTGAAATGGATGAACAACCCGCAAAGGTGCTGAAAAACAAAAAGGACTCTTCCATGAGGGTCGCGATTAACCTGGTCAGAGATGATGAGGCGGGTGCCTGTGTAAGTGCTGGAAATACCGGAGCACTTATGGCAACCGCGCGATTTGTTCTCAAAATGATTCCCGGAATAGATCGACCTGCTATGATTGGTATTTTGCCTTCCATAAAGGGAATTACCCATGTACTGGATTTAGGTGCAAATGTTGATTGTACTGCCGAAAATTTGTTTCAATTTGCCGTTATGGGTTATGAGTTGGTTCGAGCGGTCGAGCATATAGACCATCCAACTGTTGGTTTGATGAATGTAGGTTCCGAAGAAATTAAAGGTAACATACAGGTTAAACAAGCATCCAAATTACTCGCGGATTCGCATTTAAATTATGCGGGTTATGTTGAGGGTGATGATATTTGTGCGGGTGATGTTGATATTGTTGTAGCCGATGGTTTTGTCGGAAATGTTGCATTGAAAGCCAGCGAAGGGATGGCGAAAATGATCCGCTATGAGTTCAAGAAGGCATTCAGCAGGAATCTATTGAGCAAGATCGCCGGAATTATTGTGCTGCCTATCTTAAAGACTTTTACGCACCGATTTGACCCGAGTAAATATAATGGCGCAACGATGTTGGGGTTGCGTGGAATCGTCGTAAAAAGTCATGGGAGCTCAAGCTCAGTGGCCTTCGCAAACGCAATAAGAATCGCTGTACGTGAAGTTGAGCAGGATGTTCCGAAAAAAATAGGTGACTTGATAGAAAATATATTTTCGGAAAGGATCTCCGCGTGACAAGCTATTCACGCATCATTGGAACAGGAGGTTATCTTCCTGAAAAAGTATTGACAAATAAAGATATTTCTCAAACTGTTGATACCTCTGATGAATGGATATTTGAACGATCGGGTATTCGTAGTCGGCATATTGCAGCGGGCCACGAAACAGCGTCCAGTATGGCTGAAGTTTGTGCTCAGCAGGCTTTGTCGGCTGCGGATCTTGATGCCAATGAAATTGATCTGATTATCGTGGCGACCAGTACGCCGGATCGGATATTTCCCAGTACGGCGTGTTTGCTTCAGCAGCGGTTAAAAATACAACAGTGTGCAGCATTTGATATTCAAGCGGCGTGTTCGGGATTTATCTATGCTTTGTGTGTGGCTGATCAGTTCGTTCGGGCAGGGAGTGCAAAACACGTTCTGGTTGTTGGCAGTGAAATCAATTCAAGACTTATGGACTGGACTGACCGTACCACCTGCATTTTGTTTGGTGATGGTGCGGGCGCTGTCATATTGAAGGCTTCGGAAGAACCCGGAATATTGTCTACTCACATCCACGCTGACGGTCGCCATGAGAGTTTGTTGTATGTTCCCAATCCTCGTGCCAAGCCAGAACCAGAAGAAGATCCTTATGTCGTTATGTCTGGCAATGATGTATTTAAAGTTGCGGTGAAAACATTGGGACGTATCGTCGATGAGACCCTGGCAGCAAATGGTATGCAGAAATCTGACATAGATTGGTTGGTGCCACACCAGGCAAATATCCGTATAATTTCTGCCACCGCAAAGAAGCTGCAAATGTCGATGGATCATGTCATTGTAACGATAGAACGTCAGGGAAACACTTCGTCGGCATCAGTACCTCTGGCACTGAATGAAGCAGTGACTGATGGTAGAATTCGCCCTGGACAGACAGTGCTGATGGAGGCTTTCGGTGGAGGGTTTGTGTGGGGTTCAGCGCTTTTTCAATATTAAATACAATTTAGCTAAGCTTTATATTTTGGGGTATTGCTTCAATTATAAGTAGGGTTATGCCCCAGTTAAAAAAATTCGCTACCTGCCAGGTTAAATTAACAGCTTGTTGTGTAAATTATTGATTATTGGGGGTGCTTAAAGCCAGCCGTATGAGCTCTTCTGCAACATTTTTATTGCAGATGCCTAAACAATTAATAATCTACGCGCTGTGATTAAATTATGGCAAGTAGATACCTTTGTAGAACGTTTTATATAGTAATTTTATGAAGCAATATAATAATATAGCTTTTACATTTCCAGGACAGGGATCACAATCACTGGGAATGCTTTCAGAACTTGCTGAATCTCATTCGGAAATAAAAGAAACTTTTCGAACAGCTTCAGAAGTATTGGGGTTGGATTTGTGGCAAATGCATAGCAATGGGTCTCCGGAAATTATTAACCAAACTGAAAATACTCAGCCGCTCATGTTATCTGCGGGTGTTGCTGTCTGGCGGGTTTGGTGCAAAATCAGCCCAATTAGACCCGGTTGGATGGCTGGGCACAGCTTGGGTGAATTTACAGCATTGGTTTGTGCTAATTCGTTGACATTCGAGGATGCTATTGCAATGGTACGGGAACGAGCACGACTTATGCAGCAAGCCGTCCCGGAGGGTGCAGGTGCTATGGCTGCGATCATAGGTCTTGAAGATCCACAAGTGGTGGCTATCTGTCGGGAAGTTGGCGAGAATGGAATTGTTGCGCCCGTGAATTTTAATGCCCCGGGTCAGATCGTTATCGCTGGAGAGGTGGATGCAGTAAATCAGGCAATAGATGCTGCTAAACAGGCTGGAGCTCGACGTGCGGTTATTTTGCCTGTTAGCGTACCGTCACATTGTGTCCTGATGCAGTCAGCAGCTGAAGAGTTTTCTTCATATATAGAAAATATCAAGGTCGAATCTCCGGAGGTTCCTGTGATCCATAATGTTGATGTAGCGTCTCACGCTGCGGCTGATGTAATTCGCCATGTATTGGCAAAGCAGATGTATAATCCGGTTCGTTGGTCAGATGGGGTTAAGTTTATGAATGAGCAAGGGGTGAGTGCCTTTGTTGAGTGTGGGCCTGGAAAAATATTGAGTGGGCTAAATAAACGAATCGTGAAGGGCTGTGACGTACTTCCAGTAAATAATAATAAAACTTTGGCAACAGCAGTGGAGTTCATTCAGTGACGGGTCAAATTACTCTGGTAACTGGTGCAAGTCGTGGGATTGGACGTGCGATCGCTTTACGTTTGGCAGAAGAATCCGGGAGTACAGTAATTGGTACAGCAACCACCTCGTCCGGTGCAGATTCCATTTCTGCCGCATTATCTGATATCAGCGCTGACAGCTTCGGTTTGCAATTGGACGTCAGGCAGGCTCAGTCAATTGCCGATGTAATGAGTGAAATTAATTCGCGTGCAGCTGCACCGACAATATTGATTAATAATGCGGGAATTACGCGGGATAATTTGTTGATGCGAATGAAAGATGATGAATGGGAAGATATTATCAGTACTAACCTGACTTCGGTTTATCGAATGTCAAAAGCCTGTTTAAGAGGCATGATGAAGGCAAGGTTCGGGCGAATTGTGAATATTACTTCGGTAGTTGGTGCAACTGGAAATCCTGGTCAGGCAAATTATGCAGCCGCAAAAGCAGGTATTGTTGGTTTCACCAAGTCTATGGCTCGTGAAGTGGGTTCGAGAAATATTACTGTGAATTCAATTGCTCCCGGTTTCATTGATACAGATATGACCCGTGAATTACCTGAGGCACAAAAGAAGGCGTTAATTAGCTCTATTCCATTGGGCCGTTTGGGTAATGTTGAAGAAATAGCACACGCGGTGGCTTTTCTGGTGAGTCCTGAGGCGGGTTATATAAGTGGAGAGACATTACATGTAAACGGTGGCATGTTTATGCCCTGATATTTGTGTGATGGTTGCAGCTTAGGAGCGAGGTTTTAATAATATGGGAAAGATTGACGCAGGATTATTGTTTGT
>CAZGQY010000113.1:0-13795 GCA_964528035.1 uncultured Methylococcaceae bacterium
CCAATCCTGGACTGATTTTTCATCGCCGACGCCGGCGCTTAGCCTTTTTGACAGTCTGCTCTACAAGATCGAAATCAATTTTCTTTTCATCCAGGTCAACACGCGCAACTTTTACCCGAACCCTGTCACCCAGGCGATAACTCAATCCTGTACGCTCGCCCTGTAAGCGGTGTCCAACGGGGTCAAAATGAAAATAATCGCGCACCAACATTGAAATATGCACAAGACCTTCAACATATATATCCGACAATTCGACAAAAAAACCGAATGAAGTAACCGCAGAAATGATGCCATTAAATTCTTCACCTAATTTGTCCTGTATATATTCGCATTTGAGCCAACTAACAACATCACGGGTTGCTTCATCCGCTCTACGTTCGGTCATTGAACAATGTTCACCCAATAGTGCATATTCAGAAACCCCGTAACGAAACGTTTGTGGTGGATTTCCATCGAGGCAATGTCGTATGGCGCGATGAACCAATAAGTCAGGGTAACGCCTGATTGGCGAAGTAAAATGCGTGTAACGGTCTAGAGCCAGACCAAAATGCCCCTTTATTTCGGTACTATAAACAGCCCGCGAGAACGACCTTAGCAATACAGTTTGAATCAGGTGACTGTCGGCACGACCATTAATCTGTTGCATCAAAGCCATATAATCGCTTGGTTGCGGTTTCTGTCCACCACCCAGACTTAGACCCAACTCACCTAAAAACACCCGCAAATCCTTCAACTTTTCTGTACTGGGTCCGTCGTGTATACGTAATAACGGCGGCATTTTTTTGCGGTGCAGATAACTCGCTGCAGCAGCATTCGCAACCAACATACATTCCTCGATCAGACGGTGGGCGTCGTTTCTAACCAGCGGTACTATATTTTCGATTTTTCTCTCGCTGCCAAATACAATCATCGATTCCTGAGTATCGAAATCCATCGCCCCCCGACGCTCCCGACTGTTTCGCAACACCTTGTATAACGAATAAAGCTCTTCAATATCAGCAAGTAAATGGTGATATTTCTTTTTTAAACGCTTATTCCCATCAAAAAGCATTTTTGCCACCTGATTATAGGTCAGGCGTGCATGTGAACGCATGATTGCATTCATAAATTTAGACCGATAAACCCGCCCATCCTGTGAAATCATCAATTCGCAAGCCAGACAAAGCCGATCCTCATCAGGCACCAGAGAACACAAGCCATTCGATAACACCTCTGGCAACATGGGAATCACATGTTCGGGAAAATAGACGGAATTACCGCGTTTTTCCGCTTCCCGGTCCAGTTCTGTTTCCGGAGAAACATAGAATGAAACATCGGCAATCGCTACAATCAATCGCCAGCCTTTTGGTATACGTTTACAATATACCGCGTCATCAAAATCCTTTGCATCTTCACCGTCAATGGTAAGCAAAGGTAAAGACCTAAGATCCGTTCGATGCTCTGCTTCGCTATCGATTACCGATGTTCCCGAACTCGCCACTTCTTCCTTAACTGGCTCTGGCCAGACAAAGGGCAAATCATGAGCTCGCATAGCCACTTCAATTTCCATACCTGGCGCCATGTGATCACCAAGGACTTCTACAATTTTTCCGATTGGCTGCTTGCGCTTGCTGGGTTGGGTAATAATATGAGCAACTACTATCTGACCGTTATTAGCTGCTCCTATATGTGCATCCGGTATCAATATGTCCTGTGATATTTTTCGATTATCAGGAATAACAAAATTAACACCACTTTCCATACATAATTTGCCTACGACCTGTTCAGTGTTTCTTTCCAGAATTTCGACAAGTGTAGCCTCCTTTCTGCCCCTACGATCGACACCTCGCACACACACAACAGCCCGATCACCGGGCAATAATGCGCGCATTTGTCGCGGTGACAGAAACAAATCGTCTCCACCATCGTCAGGATGCAAAAATCCAAACCCATCCGCATGACCAATGACACGACCAGAAATCAGATCCTTACTATTGACAATGCAATAGCAGTTCTTTCGATTTCTGATCAACTGACCATCCCTTTCCATTGCCCGCAATCGTCTCCGAAACGCTTCCAGGTCATCGTCCTGGACAATTCCCAGCTCACTGATAATTTCTTTTGCAGTTAGCGGTATTCCTGCAGACTCCAGGATCTGTAGTATTAGTTCTCGGCTGGGTATCGGATTCTGGTATTTTTCAGCTTCACGGGCCACTTGAGGATCTTGATGTTTGAATCTATTGGCGGGTATTTTTTTCTTTGAGGACATAACAAATATTTAAATGGATAACAACCCCATATTATTGAGAATCGCAGATCGACGGCTTACATAGTATAAAGATCGTAAAACCAGGGAATTTGCAAAGCCTAAACATTGACAATATTAGCTGGGGTAGGTAGAGTGGCCTGCCTTCATTCACAGGCAAGTTGCACAGACTGTAACTGGCTTGCTGACAATGCCGAGGTGGCGAAATTGGTAGACGCGCATGGTTCAGGTCCATGTGGGGGAAACCCTGTGGAGGTTCAAGTCCTCTCCTCGGCACCAAAATACTTCTAAATCTCTGATATTTAAAGTCCTTTTTATCTATTGTCCAATAGGTGTCCACAGAGTGCTAATTGCCTTATTCCAATGCAATGCATTATCCAAGGATTGGACACGCTTAACAAGTCAGATTAACGACGCGAACGCTCGAAAGATTTTTTAGGTCTTGAATCCAGTTTACGGCTTGAAGGTTTTTTAAGTTTGGGCTTAACGAACATTCCACCAGCAAACCTATACGCAAAGTTTCCTGCGGGACTGACAACACTGTTATCGAATCCCAACAATGCTTTCCTAAAAACATTCTGAACCGCACCCAGCCTTTTAATTTCGCTTCTCGCGAACCATAAGCACCTGTTATTCCTTGTATTTAGTATCCGAGCTAAGCCACGTCTTTTCTGTGTCATGATCCGACATTGTTCGAAACACGAATAACGCTCCGTCGTGGAAGAACGAATGGCAGGTTTGGACTAAATCCGGACGGTCACCGAATGGGATTTCGACAGACAGCACCCGACCCTGAGCGGTCTGTCGACTGTATACATTCTGGAACTAGTTTAACGTTTGCGCTAGCCGGCTGCCGAAGGAGCGCCAGCGACTGAGCCAGTCCGTGTTGAGCGCCTTGTTCGGTCTCTTCTATCCACCAACTTACAACCTGACCTTTTCTGCCTCGCTTCTAGTTCAGCAACTATTTCGGCTAGATTATGATTATGTTTGGAAGTAAATGAATCCCTATTCTTCCAAACCTCATTTATGATTTCGTCGCTATACATCTTCATTTTTCCCCTGGAGTAACTCCATTGGTGTACATATTTCTGGATACGGATAATCTTCGGAAACACAAATTGATCGTATGATTGGTTTCTTGGTTGCGTTGTCTATATGTCGGCAATTCCACGTCAATAAGTAATCGATTCTATGTACTGCCGCTACCGCAACATGCAATGCATCTGCCTCTGCAGCCGCTGGAATCCCTCCCTTTGAGATTAGCAATTCAGCTAATTCTTGCACTTCACTATCAATTTTAAGTTCTGAAATTTCGTTTAGAACTGAGAGCCGTCTTTCGGCTGCTTCCGGGTTACCGGCCGATGCTTCCACGATGGCCAACTCGGAGGTGAAAAGGTCAAAATTACCCCGTGCCACTTCCCACCATTCTGTAGTGATTTGCTGCCATGCAGCCGCCCTAATATCTCGGCTTGATTTTGCCGTGAGATAGCTTGGAATTGACGTCTCGATATAGACGCTTTTCTTCATATTTAATTTGCCTTATTCCACTGGTTGGAAATCTTGCACTATTGCTTGAGATACTTTTTGGCCGAACAAATGATTATCCAGATCAGGCTATCTTACCTTTCATTAGGCTCAGCGGGCAAAGACCATCTATAAATCCTCATTTTTCTAAACGGGATAACATGTAATTCTCACAAGATAAACGGATTCAGATAACTTCGGGTGCAAACTGAATGGCAGCTCCTGAGCAATACCGGTCATTTACCTTCAAGTTACTCGAATCGTGGATTGATTTTTTCGTTTGGCCGGAAAGGACCGAAACCCGCTGGTGGTATTGGTTTTCAGCGAATGTGCGTTATCAGAGGATCGAAGCAGCCAGAATTTCCGATTGTTCTTCATGGCTCGATATGCCTCTGACTACCAGTCGGGACTCAATATTTCAAAGACCGATGTCGCGATTGGCTCATTTGTGCCTGAAGCATACATTCCTGGAGTGGTTCGTGTTACGCGCGGTAAAAACCCATTGAACTTTTATTTCGACAGAAAATTGAAAACCCTTACGACTTTGGCTTTAATACCGATAAACGAAAAAGTTTATTTTCGATTTTCGAAAGTTACTTTATGATGTGAACAAAATCAGAATGATTCCCTAAATTCTAAAGGAAAAAATCGATGTTAGGCATTGGCGCAATAATTACAGCTGTTTGGTTTTACTTTTCGGCTCAAAAGTCGAAGAAAGATAACTTATGGGGGTGGGTTGCGATTGGTGTTTTGATTTATTACATTAGCGGCGCATTCTGGATCCACGTTGTACTAAAATTTATATTGGGCAATGTATATTTGACCCATAACATGGTTATCCAATTAGCGATAAAGGCTTCGGGTATTATTGCTGGATTATTAGTGTGCGCGTTGGTTCGTTCCCGATTCGTTATGGCAAATAGACGTTGACGCGGTTTAAGTATCCGTAAATTAACAGCTTAAGCATCGTGGCGGGGCGATAGGCCAGGCGGCCGATATCAGCGGGTATCGTCTTAAATTCTAAATTCGAAAGATCGAAAACATCGATCACTGCCCTATGAAAAGACTTTTTCGAGACCTGCTGTTCTTAGTAATTGGGAGTGTTTTGCTTTGGATTATTTTTTCTAGATGGGTAGGCATAAACGTTCCATTAGGCACTAAAGATTCACCGACATCACAATTGTTGGCTAATCGAATGGTGCTTCCTGATGGCTTTGCGGTCAGTGTTTATGCCTCAGGTCTACGGGGTATACGACTGCTGCATCTAACGTCAAAAGACGATCTTTTGGCCAGTATACCGAGGTCGGGCAAAATCGTACTTATCGAACAAGATCGAAACATTAAGGGTCAAGTCGCCAATCGTAGAAACCTCATTACCGGGCTGAACAGACCTCACGGTATTGAGATTTACAAAGATTGGTTGTATGTCGCTGAAACCGGCGGAATTGGTCGGATACTTTTCGACGTGGAAACCGGGAAAACCCGTGGAAAATTCGAACCTATTGTTACGGGTCTTCCAGCAGGCGGTAATCATTGGAGCCGCACGATTCATTTTGGGCCTGACGGTCTGATGTACGTGTCTATCGGTTCAAGCTGTAATGTCTGTGAGGAAGGCGATCCACGCCGTGCATCCATCATGCGCTTTCGTCCCGACGGGTCGAATGGCGAGATTTACGCCACCGGCTTACGTAATACTGTTGGTTTTGGCTGGCAACCGGAAACAAACGACCTTTATGGAGTGGATAATGGCCGGGATCTCCTAGGTGATGATTTTCCACCCTGCGAACTTAACCGTATTGAACAAGACAAGTTTTACGGCTGGCCTTATACAAACGGGAACAAAGTCGCTGACCCCGATTTTGGTGAGGGCAATGATCAGCGTATTCAGGAAAGCATCGCGCCGGTCCACGCATTTGGTGCGCATACAGCACCGCTGGCAATTACATTTCTTAAAAACAAAAACCTGCCTTCGTCCTTTGATGATGCAGCTATAGTAGCGTTGCACGGATCCTGGAACCGTTCACAAAAAACAGGTTATCAACTTGTGTCTTTACATTTCGATGGCGAAGGGAATGTTACTGAGCGGCCGTTTCTAACGGGATTCGAACTCAATGGCGATGTGCTAGGGCGGCCAGTGGATGTCGCTGAAGGCTCGGATGGAAGTCTCTTTGTATCCGATGATTATAGTGGGACGATATATCGGATAACCTATTCGGGTACTTCGAATCACAATTGAATTAGACCAAACCTTCTTTAAAAATACCGGACAAAACTTGATCCATTTCAAGACAAGGGGTCAAATATCATATTGACTCTCTATCGACACGAATCCCGAGACCTACTTATGCCAGGACCGCTACCAATCCAGTATGCAAAGGTAATTCTTGAAAAGTTTGCTTTGCTAAGAACGGGAAGTGTTCAAGTAACCAATGGTATTTTATTCCATTAAGAAAGTGATGGACTGCTTAGGAAAAATGTAGGGTTTATAATGCGTGGTTATGATACTTGACCCCCTGCTCAGACCCCCTGCTCACAAGGCCTGAGCGCAAAGAAAAAACCTTGATACCTGGGTCACGCGTAGATTTAAGCAAATAAGGGGTCAAGCATATTTCTCTATATGAAAAACTTAATATAGCCTCAACTCCTTACCCAAACCCACAAGAGACAAGGGGTCAACAAGGGGTCAAATATCATATTGACTCTCTATCGACACAAATCCTGAGACCTACTTCTGCCTAGACCGCTACCAATCCAGTAGGCAAAGGTAATTCTTGAAAAGTTTGCTTTACTAAGAACGGGAACTGCTCAAGTAACCAATGGTATTTTATTCCATTAAGAAAGTGATGGACTGCTTAAGAAAAATGTAGGGTTTATAATACGTGGTTATGATACTTGACCCCCTGCTCATCAGCACCGTTTCTGTTGCCAGTTTTTGCATATCAGGTGGATAGCCATATTGCCTCAGTGTGCGCTTGATAATCACTTTCAGTTTTGCTCGCACGCTCTCTTTAATTGTCCAGTCTATAGAGGCATTTTGTTTTACACGCTCTGTTAAGACCACCGCCAGTTCTCTTAGTTTATCGTGCTGCATCAGTTCCTTTGCACTTTTATTATCCGCAACCGCCGTATAAAAGGCATATTCAAATTCAGTTAACCCAAGCTCACTGGCTTCGTCATCCATACCAATTATTTCTTTACTCAGCTTAATCAGCTCATCCATCACCTCAGCAGCCGTCAGTACCTTGTTGTGATATTTCTTGATGGCATTTTCCAGCATTTCCATCAGTGATTTACTTTTCACCAAATTTTTTCTTGAGCGAGATTTTAATTCATCATTGAGTAATTTTTTCAACACTTCTAAAGCAACGTTCTTATGCTCCATGCCTTTAAGTTCTAGCAAAAACTCTTCAGACAAAATGGAAATATCAGGCTTTTTAATGCCTGCCGCATCAAATACGTCAATCACTTGTTCAGAAACCAATGCCTGATCTATGACTTGCCTAATGGTGGTTTCTATCTCTTCATCACTTCGCCCTGTTCCAGTGCTATCAAACTTGACCAGACGCGCCTTTACCGCCTGATAAAATGCCACCTCATCTTTAATGTCCATTGCCTGATCATGCGGTATAGCAATGGCAAAAGCTTTTGAAAGAGCGGTTACTTCGTTCACAAACCGTTTTTTACCATCCTCCAAGCCCAGAATATAATCTTCTGCGGCTAAAATTAGCGACAGTTTCTGTGCCGTATCAGCTGAAAAATAATCTTCATAAGCAAAGCCCTCTCCATTATGAGAGAACAATTGAGAAACCACTTCCAGTTTTTCCAGCATTAACTCAACCGCTTGCTCTTGCAGGATTGTGGGATCACCTTTACCGCCCGCATCGGAATAAAAAGAGAGGGCTTTTTTCAGGTCGGAGGCTATGCCCAGATAATCCACAATCAACCCACCTGGCTTACCCTATATGTCAGGGCGTTTATTCACCCCGTTTTCAATTACGGTTAATTGATTGGAGACCACAAAATCATTGTTTTCTGGGTTAGTAAAATCCACCAGCCACACCAGATCACCGCGTTGGTTGCCATCTTTTTGATAACTCACTTTTACCCCTTCGGTGAGTAGTCGATGGAAGCTCTCGTTATTGCTGAGTAATTCAGGGGGAATGAATGCGGTTGATTTCTTTAATGGCTTCCTGCCGCGCTTCATGAGGAATGCTGGGGTTAATTCTGGCAACCGCATCAGACAAGCGAGAAGATAATAAAACATCATCAAAATCACTGCGTAGGGGGTTATCTGAATCAGGCGCAATGTCGGGGGCATAGATGTATTCGTAGCCCTGTTTTTCCAGTAGCTCAATACAGAATTCTTCAATGACATTTTCAGTCATTCGGCTCATGTCTCCACCTCATTCGTTAGCATGTGCATAATCAGGCGAATCAGGGTTTCTTTTTGTTTCGGGTCAGATTCTGCTACCAACAGCGTTAACGCCGCCAGCCCTGTATCGTTAATAACAGGCTCACCATTGGCATTGATTAAACGCCCGTTACGGTTAAGAAAATCGACAAACAAAAATGCGCCACTGCGTTTATTGCCATCAGAGAACGGATGGTTTTTAACCACAAAATACAATAAGTGTGCTGCTTTGCTTTCGATGGTTGGGTAAGCAGGTTCACCAAAAACGCTTTGTTCCAGATTGCCAAAAATGCCCGACAAGCCTTCGGCGCGTGGCTTGGCAAACAGATCGGTCGCCTCACCTCGTGCGATTAAACTTTTCTTTAATTCAGTCAACAATGCCATTGCTGTTTTGGGAGAGGCTAAATCACCACCTAATTGCCCTGCGGGTTCATCTAGCAAGCCCTCATCGTAGCGTTGCAGCCATAAAAAGGTTTGCGTATAACGGCTGACAATTTCGGTTAAGCCTCGCCCTGCATCAAGCGTTAGGTCTGGCGATTTAGCGGTTTTTTCGATCAATTTTAATGCTTGTTGTAAGGCGCTTGCATTTTGCTCAAAGCGTTGTTGGTTGAGGCTATAACCTTGAAGCAAAATTTCTTTTAATCGTTGAGTTGCCCAGATGCGAAATTGAGTGCCTTGTTGAGACTTAACCCGATAACCCACGGAAATAATGACATCAAGATTATAGTGCTCAACTTGATAGGTTTTTCCATCTGTAGCAGTTGTCGCAAAATTTGCGACAACTGCATTTTTGGGCAATTCATCTTCTTTAAAAACATTAGTAATATGCTTGCCCACCGTTTTTATATCACGGTTAAATAATTGGGCTAATTGATGTCTGTTTAACCAAACAGTATCCTGTTCAAATTGAACGGCAACTTGTGATTGCCCATCTTCGGTTTGGTAGATTTCTATTTGTTCGAGCTTATCACTCATGCCTCAGCCTCAGTAAACGCCTTGTATTCATTAACATAGGCTTGCTTGTCCACATTAAACAATATTTCACTGGCTGGGTAAGAATAATCCCCCATTGCAAATTCACCAAAGGAATCATCCCACGATTCGTTAAAGGCTTCTGCTTCATCATAATCAAGCATTTCAGTCAGTGATTCTTGATGCTTTCTAGGATTCTCATTTTCAAAATTCCTTATCAAAAAACAGGAAACCAGTTCCGTAGTATCAATAAGAAATTCTTTTGTTAGTTCATCAATTCCAGTATTTCTATCCTTCAATTGATCCATCGTTCGACCGTGAGATGTTGAGCCTATTTCATTTCTCAAATGCCCCATTTGTTGCCCGATATTTGCAATTGATGTTGATAACTGTGTTACTAAATCACCGCCATTATAACCAATGGCTTTGCAGGCTCTCTTTAATGTACCGCTAATACTTTCACTGCTTCCTAATTCAATTGACTTTTCTTTACATATTTCTTTTGAGATAGATTCCAGAATCGATTTTGCATTTTCTATCGCTAAACCAAAATCGGTATCAATATAGGTCTCAATCCTGGAAATATAATCTTCCAAAGGCTCCCATCGCCCATATTCGTTAATCACGGATTTTAGCTTATCCATTGCTGGCTATCCTGACTTCACCGCTCATTAGTTTGGGTAGGAGAGTGTCGCGGAGGGATTCTAGGGTGCGGGTATAGTCGTTGTTCCGCTGTTGCTTTTCTATTAGTGGTCTCACTTCTTGTGAATATTCTTCAATTTTATCCAATGATGACACCGAAAATATTATGTTTAAAATATCTTGAGGTTTTACTCTTTGATGACTGCCACTTGTTCCCGATGCCGCCATTTCTAATTCACCTACAGCGTCATCAGACTTAAATAAAAAACAAAGAAATCCATAATACAATTCCTTTTTAGGCTGAAAAACTTGAAACTCTGTTGAGCAAATGGAATTTTCAGCAACTTTATCAGGGATTGCCCAAACTCTTGGAACTCTAGGGTTTAACTTAGAAACTAAAATAGTTTGAGGTGGCACTACATATTTATTACTTAATATCTCCTTACCAACTTCAATAACAGGGTTCTTTCCATTATCAAAAGCAGGAAGGCTGTAATGCCTATATGTCAGTAACGGATTTGATCCAGGCTTTACATTTTCTTTAATGTGGTTAGCAATGTCAGAAACCTTATATTCCTCCCAATCCTCCCCAGCCTCTTCCACAAACCACTGCCGAAACAGGGTTTCAGCCATTTGTTCAAGGGTTTTGTTCTGGCGGTGGAGCAGGTCGATTTTGTCATCCAGCGAGCTTAATACTTCGGCTATGGCTTTTTGTTCGGGGAGGGGTGGCAAAAATACGGGGACTTTTCTTAAAACAGCGGCTTTAATACCAAATACCGTTGTTCCAGATGCTCTGGTATCCAATTCATACTGCCCTTGCGAGCTTTGAAAGTAATATTTTAAAAATGGATTATGCACATAGTCTTTATTGCCACGAAGCGTAATAATTCTTTGAGCTAATGCTACATTTTCATTTTTTATTAATGCAATCTCGCCCAACGGGGCTTCTGTTGTCAATACAATATCATCTATTTGAGGCAACCCCCTTGTCATCCAGTCACTATAATCTTCCTCTGCAATAAATTCGTTTCATGGAGGGCCATTATTTTGAGTTTGAAGAACTCGATATCCCTGAAGCCATAAGCCATTTTGTGCAAGGTTTTTATCTTGTTATTGGTGCCTTCCAGCGGTCCGGTCGATAAGCCATCAAAATCGAAATACGCAAGGATACCTGAGCGGTGCGCAGCCAGGGTTTTAGAGAATTGCTTGAGCATGTTGACATTGGAAGCGGCGGCTTTTTTGACCCACTCGTCAAGCGCCTGTTGAGCCGAGGCTTTATCCGGTTGCAGCCAGATATTGCGTAATTCTTCTTTCATGTAATAGGCTGTTGCCAAGGGTTCATTAAGCTGGAGCGCTTCGTCCAGGCGTTGCCGCTCATTGCGGGTATCATTCAAATTGTCGGGGTTTTTGAGCAACAGCCAACGAATACCTTTCAAAACGGGTTGACCCAGTCCATCCTCTGCCTCTCGTTGCAGATCGCGACGCAGTTTTGTCAGCTTTTCGTTGAATAGCTTGATGATATGAAAATGGTCGAACACCAGCGTTGCGTCTGGAAGGTTGCCCCGTACCGCACTTATGTAGGCAGTGCTCATATCGGTTGCAACGGCTTCGATCCGGGCACCTGAGCGTTTCAAGCGCTTCCAGAACGGAACCAACGCATCACTGCCTTTTCCGTCACCGACAAAGATCACCGCGCCACGTTGCAGGTCCAGAACGATGGTCAAATAGCCCCGCTTTTTGCCCTGGTATATTTCGTCAATCGCAATGCGTTTGACCTTGGCTAATTTCGGCAGCCGATACCGTTTATTCAAATGATTCTTCTGGATTCCCTTAACCAGATCCCAGCTCACTCCAAGATACCGCGCCACTACCTGAATGATCATCTGCTTCGAGAGATCCAGTACCAGCCTTTCGTAGGCGCGAGTATAACTCTTATGCTCATCGACAAACCGTATTTTCACCTGGCGCACCACCTGGCATTTCAAGCATTCCACCCTTTGGACTGGAAGGTCGATATACACCGCTTTTCGGCCGATTGGTACCGTTCTAAAGCGCCGGACCAGCTTCCCCCGGCAGATTACTTTGCGGTTTCGACAAATTGGGCATCTAAGCCTCCATTGATCCTCCTGTATGGCGACGATAATAGCACCTGCTGGTAATGGGTGCTCTGATAAAAATACCCGATGACGCCAAAGGCGTGAAATAACAAACTGGTGGACATGTTGAAGACGCCTCATGATTAAAATTCGACGGCAATTCCAACCTTTAATCCACAATATTTCAACCTGCCTTTCAGCCGATCAAGTACGCACTTGCCGGATGAACCATTGTTTTGAGGGGCGTCGCGGTAGGAATGCCGGTTACCCGGCATCCCCCGCACAGATCCCCGCATGAAGTTTTCCCTCACGGGGCTCCTCGGTCGTACTCGCATTCGCAGCCAACTTATAGGCTATTCCCCGCAGTGAGGTGAGCTCATGTCGTTCCCAATCGTCTGTGTCGGGCATCAGTTTCCTTTGCAGGCTTCGTACTTCCGTCAAGTCCTTCCCCATGTACGTGGCTCTCCCACGCTCAGAGTACTATGCTTGATCCGACTCCCATCAAACCATCGGTCAATATCCGCTTTACCGGCTTCTCGACTTTCCTGGCAGTGTGACACAATTTCCAACAACCAGCGCAGTCCTGTCTCCACCGGGCTTCGTGTCTCTAGCAATACAGTCATCTTCGATCGTTTCCTATCAGGGCCTCAATGGGTCTCCCAAGTTCTTGTCTGCATCTCTTTGTACATGCCACAGCCTGAGGACTCCGGAGACCCTTCTCATCCTGACCGATACGGATGTTCCTATGTTGACTTCGGGCTACGTTAAAACCCTCGTCGATCTCAATTTGCATTTCGAAGCTGTTCCATCTTTCAGGCGCTGCGAACGCCCTACGGCCTGCACAATTCTCTGTGTAGGCTTCACCCACTTTGTTCACCTTTGGAAATTCGCTTTTCACAAAACAAACTTCGGTTCCGCCGTGGGCGCAACACTCGATACGGGTGGGTGGTTAGCCCTTGCCCGACAGGGACTTTGCACCCTGCAAGATGCACCAAGCTTCGCTTGGCGCTCTAACGACCAAGCTCACCTGACGCTTTGGGGTTGGCGACAATAGGAGCCAGCGGAAAAGCGGTCAGGTGGAGCGTTTGGTTAGGGCGCTTATACAATCAATTTATACCCCAGAACGTTCAACACGAGTTATTAACAGATGCTGCGACCAACAGACCAAAATAAACCAAACAATTGAAACAACAATTGGGCTGAGTGACAATAATTTATAATCAAAAAGGAATACAAGGGACAAATACACATCTATCGAAGTAAGGAAAGCGAATAGGTATGTGTGAATGAAAGCAACTGAAAGCAACATGAGGTCGATACGTTTACCACCACCAGTCTCCTTGATAGATGCAGTCTGAAGTAGGACGTGCCTGAAAGCGCTATTTAAGAACTCGTCGGACTCACATAGCGTCTTTATATCTGTAAGGATCATCTCAGCCCGATCAAAATGTCGCCTAAACTCGCCTGACGCCTTTGATACTGCCAATAGAACCAATATGCCGACAACGAAGTGTGAAAGCAGAGCAATAAACCACAAGCCATCAGGCAGAGATGAATTAGCCGAATCAGAACTGGAAAGCATCTTCCCGAAAAGGCCAACGTATACGAAGCCTGTAAAAGTAACATACGCAGCCAACATTAACGCTCTCTGACTCTCCTCAAAGCGGGCGTGCGTTTTGTGATGTTCATATGCCTTGATAATAAAATCGGCTCCAATCCTGCGTTTCTCACTATCTAATTCCATTGTCACCTCCTAAATATATACTACAGTGTTTGCTGCGCCCTAACGTTTAGTTAAGCTGCATGTCGTTAAAGCCTGAAAAATACCACAACGACATTAATTTGAGTAATATCTTAACTGAAACTCGGGCGACATGTCAGCTTGAACGGCGGGTTGGACAAGCG
>CAZGQY010000114.1:0-13743 GCA_964528035.1 uncultured Methylococcaceae bacterium
CGCGCTTATGCCAGTGCCTGTGGGATATTTTATGGTGTCTGTTATGCGGCGATCGTTGCGGCTGGTTCGGTTATTCCAGTTGCGGCACTGGCTGCGCTGGGCATTATCGAAGTGCAATACCGGCCTATATCGCATGGGGTTCCGACCTCGATCAAACTGATGAACGCGTTTGCCGCGATGAATCAGCATATCGTTGAAGGTTTTCCGGCACTGTCCGGACAGGTCGTACGGGATATTTCCAATAAGAATGGTGTCGATGAGTTTTTTTTCTACCCACCCTGTGAAAAGCGATCAGGATCCGGCAAAGGTGGCTGTAAAGCACAACGCAACCGTGCCGGGCAGGAATCCGGAACGGATCTGCCGGTTGTCGGCGGCGATGGTTTGAGTATTCTGTCGATCCGGCAGATGTGTCGAGGAGCCGATCAGGGGACCACAAGTACTTTTCATCACCGCGGAAATTATGCGACACACGGTTTTCCACAGGGTTATGGTCCCTATACTTATTCCGGTGCGGGAAGCGGTTCAGAACGTCACGCGCGCAATTATGTGAACAAAAAGTCATGGATTTATGTTCCCCTGGTGGCGCTTTACTGGGAAGGCATGGTACTGGAAAAGTTACCCGGCTCAGGATACCGCAATATGGACAAACAGGAGATCAAGGATAACAGCTTTACCCGGCGTTTGAACGATCACTGGGATAATAAAGTGTGCGGCAAAGGCAATAATGTTGATTTGCCATCGATTGATACCTCAGCTGGCCAGGCCGTGACCGCTGGGGTTGCCAATATCAATTTGCCGTTCGCGGATGTTCTGCCGCGCTTATACCGGTTAAAAGGCTCCGGCGGTTTGAGCGGCTTGTCCGGAATCCATGCCTATAACAGTGATGATCTGCAGATTCTGGTGTTTGCCCGGCGCAGCGACAGCAAGCGGATGTTTGCTTCGGCTTTTGAAAACGCACTGCTTTTTCCCGCTGGGTCGGGGGGTGGTGCCGATCCTTCCAGCTTCGCGGTGGCTCAGGCGATTCTATACAATCCGGTCTCCTACGATTTATACACCCAATCCTGGAAAGCGCGTCTGGTTCCGACAGTGCTACTGGATGGTAAGCAGCGACGCAAACAAGTCCTGCAAAAACTCAAGACCCGGGCGTCTGAAAAATTTTCTGTGCTTCAGCAACTTTATTCGAATGCCGATTCCGATCAATTGGATGAATATAATGTGCATTAATTTTATCTGTTTTGGGAGTGATAGAGGGTCGATACGATGATAATGGTCGTGAACTATGCGCAATCGTCCCGCTAAGAAATTACACCGCGGAGCGGCTTCTGTGGAACTGGTGTTGATTTCCCCGTTTCTGCTGCTGATACTGCTGATGATTCGAGAATCGGCGCATGCCATGCTGATCAAGCAGGATGTGGTGGTGACAGCCCGCTCGGTGGCCTGGAACAAAAACCTCAGCGACCAATGTGATGCGGCATTCACCCTGGGCGGAAAGATCACAGCGCCCCTGGCAATATTATTCAGCAAAAAACGCTCATCCTGTGATGCAACCGAAGCCGTATCGAACGGCGGCAGTTACTGGCAAAAACTGGAACGTGCCGGAGTCAGGGCATCCAAAGGAAAATTGTTGGGCCTCGGCGCCAATGCCTCCGGGATTACCCGTGATGTACGCAAAGTTGAAAGTCCGCAGGTGGTGACCGCAACAACACGCTCATCCTATAGCTACCGACTCGGACAGGATCAGGGGCGTTTTTCAATTGGCAGTCAGCATAGCTTGTCGGCGAATCGCTATTGGACGTCTGCCGAATCGACTCTGAAATTTGGCTATGACAGGATTCTTAGAGAAAAGCTCGGCAGTCGGGGGACTGCATCGGGCGAAAATAATACTCAGGGCACGGCGGCTCTTTTTCCGAATATGTTTTTTCCGACTCAGTCATCCGGCAGGTCTTCAGGGGCTTACAAATCGATACCGGGAAGCGGCGGCAATACCGAACAGAGAATGCGCAATAGTGGTGAGCAGGCCAGGAATACAGCAAGACGTGAACTGGAGGCCTGCAACACTCGGAATCGGAACAGGCCCGACGGTGTGCCGTTGGAGAATTGTACAGCGGATACGGACAGATACCGGGTAGAGTTGCCGCGCAGGGGTGATTTTTGGGAGAAGGGGCGATGACCGGATTGGGTTATCTTGTGGAAAAAGGCTTCAGGCTGGCGATTATTTGTGGCGTGTTGGCGACCACCATAATGCTTGGAGAGCTGTATCGGCCCAGCCCGGTACAGGCCGAGGTTTACCAGAATATTCGTCAGCAGACTTTGTCCTTGTTCAAATTAATTGACCGTGGACGATCCAGTGCATCAACACGACGGGTGGTTGTCAACGGCAACCGCATGACAGTTGAATACAGCCGTACCGGGCAAATGCCGTCGGCGTATATTGACGCACTCGAGTCGCGTACTCAGCATGATTATACGGAGACTTTTCTTAACAGCGCATTGCCCGAAAACGAAAAAAACATACTCAGGCCATTTTTCCGACCCTTCCGGTTTTACGATGGACGGCGACAAATATTTGGGCGCCTGTTGGGGGGTGATGCTGTGCAAGGAATCAATTTACTTGAACGATTGGCCAATGGCGAACCACTGGGCATGGCGGGTGCGGGTGGTTTTGTGGTATTTGCAAGTCCATCCGAGGACGACCGAAGTACTCAACTGTGGAAAATCCAGTTTGATGAATCGTTTAACCCTTTAAAATTTGCCGGTGCCGGACGGGGCGATGTTGAGGGTCACGAATACCCCGGGATTAGCCGTTATCCGGGTTCCCGTCGTGCGCTTCATGTGTCTGAATTCAGCGCATTCTCAGAGGGACATGTGATTGCCTATGAAGGGCCCGATTCGGTGGAGGAACATCGGGAGTTTTATCTTAAAGCACTGAAAAAATCCGGCTACCACCTGCTTCGCGAAGGCGAAAAGAATCCCGACAATGCCGTGTTGCACTTTAATGGTGACGGGCTTGAGTTGACAGTGTATGTTTCGAAAACAAACCATGGCTTGAATCCGATTCTGGACATGATACAAATACGCCGTACAGGATAGCGTTTATGAATAATTCAAAAAATATGTTGATTGCAAGTTTGGTTTTTGGGTTGGTTACGGTCATTGGCCTGTATCAATATATCGAATCGATCAAGATCGAGCAGGAAGGATCCGTTTATGTGCGCTTAAAAGATGAGGTATCCATTAGCCGGGGCGATACGGTGAGTCGCAGTGACCTGATCGAGGTGACTTTACCTAAAGGACAAGGCTTCGAATCGCTCGAGCAGGTAGCGATAAAGAGAACAAAAGGCGTGGGTGCCTGGCTGGACGGGCGCCCGGTTAATCAGGATGTACCAAAAGGAAGCTTTCTGCTCTACGCGTTTTTTTCACAGACACCGGATTCCGGATTATCAGGGCAGATTGATGCGAAAAACCGGGCGCTGACCATCCCTGTCAATCAAACCTCAGCGGTTGGCTATTTCGTGGAGCCGGAAAGTCGGGTGGATATTTTAACCACTTATACAGAATACCAGCCCTCCGGGGTGTCAATGTCAGGCACCGGCAAGCCGACACGCGGGCGCGTGGTCACTAAAACCATCCAGCAGAATGTGCGGGTACTGGCGGTGGGTGAGGTGTCCTCTCGCGCCGGCTACCTTGGGCGGGAAGGAGGCTACAGCACGGTCACGGTCGAGGTGACGCCTGTCGATGCGGAGAAACTGGTTTTTGCCATGACACAGACGAACAGTGGATTTATTCTGCTGTTGCGGAATCCCGCAAACGATCGGATAGAGGTGATCCCTTCGGTTAGCTGGGAAAATCTGAATTAGTTTTCGAATCTGATTATGACGGGTACTCCGATGCAGATCACCATTTACAACACAGATTCCGGCACTCAGGACAGCCATGCGCTTGATAAGGAGGTCATGACGATTGGACGATCTGTGGTGATCGATCGAGACGGGTCGTCAGAATCCACTGATGGCAGAGGTTCGCCGCTGCAACCGGATATCGCCCTGCCCAGCCGTCTGGTTTCTCCCAAACATATTGTTCTGTCAAAACAGAATGGCCAATGGATACTGGAGAGCAAAGGATTGAATCAAACCTGGTTGAATGACAACGAATTGCCGCCCGGCAAGCCGCACTCGGTGATCGCCGGTGACCGACTGAGCATCGGTGAGTTCGAACTGGCATTTTTCGAGGATGAAGCGGTTGCCGAAATGCCGGTATTCAAGTCAGACGATGCGCTGCTTATGGATGTCGAGCGGGAAATCCATGCTGATTTACTGGATCGCATGGATTTTCGGCGTGATCCGGATCTTGCCGAGCTGAAAACCGAGAAATCCAGACAGTTACTTGCTGCGGAGTTGCAAAAACTCATTGAGGCCAAAGTGCCGCGCCTGGAGCCCGATCATCTGGAAAATCTGACGCGAATTGCTGTATATAAAAGGGCCGGTTCGGTGATTATTTCTGCGGGAACCCCCGAGAGTTCCTGGCAACATGCGATTAAACGCGATGCGAATGCTCCTTTTGTCCGAAAGGTTGAGGAATTACTGAGCAAAATTCTTGATGAAACAGGCGCTCAACTGCAAGCTGACTCGCTGGATGAAGATTTCACCAGACTGGATCAGAATTTTCAAGCGGTGTATCAGACACATCATCTGGATTATTCCAGGGGCTTTCGAGAATTTCTGATCGCGGCCCTGGTTGAGCAGGATATTCTTGATCTGGTTTACGGATTGGGTCCGCTGCAGGATTTACTGAATATAACCGCGATATCGGAAATTATGGTTGTCGCCCGGCAGCAAATATATATTGAGAAGGCTGGTATCATTGAAGATTCTCGTCGCTCGTTCTTTTCTGATGAATCTTTGCATGCTGTAATCGAGAAAATTGTCAGTCCGCTGGGACGGCAGATTAACAGAAGTTCGCCATTAGTCGATGCGCGCCTTGCGGACGGTTCACGGGTAAACGCAATTATTCCGCCTTTAGCGCTGAAAGGACCCTGCCTGACCATACGGAAATTTTCCAAAATTCCTCTGAATATCCGCAAACTGATTGGTTTTGGCGCACTCAACGAACAAATGAACGGATTTTTAAAGGCCTGTGTCGTCGCCGAGAAAAATGTGATTGTATCCGGTGGCACCGGTTCTGGAAAAACCACCTTGCTGAATTGTCTTTCGCAACATATTCCGGGCAAGGATCGAATCGTTACGATCGAGGACACCGCCGAGCTGCAGTTGCAACAAAGCCATGTGGTCACACTGGAATCGCGTCCTGCGAATATGGAGGGCAAAGGTGAAATAAGCATCCAGGATCTGGTAAAAAACGCCTTAAGAATGCGCCCCGACCGGATCATCGTGGGCGAGTGTCGCGGCGCCGAAGCGCTCGATATGTTACAGGCAATGAATACCGGACACGACGGTTCCATGACCACCGGGCATGCGAATTCACCGGAGGATATGATGTTGCGAATCGAAACCATGGTGTTGATGGGCACCGACATGCCGTTGTCGGCGATTCGCGAACAAATTCGTGCGGCTCTGGATATCGTCGTTCAGTTGAACCGCTTTGCCGACGGCAGCCGGCGTGTCACGCATATTGCTGAAGTCACAGCGATTGACCCGCAGAGCGGCCGTCTGGTGGTTGAGGATATTTTTTCTTACCGTTCGGCAAAAGCCGGCAGTGACCGCGGCCAGTTTCGCTTTAGCGGATATATCCCTTCGTTTATCGATGAATTATTGAATGCAGACGAGGCGGGTCTGGATGTTTTTTTCTGACTGGAACCGTTCATGGATATAGGCCAATTTTTAATTCTGCTGTGTGCTTTTTGCGCATCGGCGCTGTTGTTTTACCCGACTGTCGGTATGCTTGATGCAAAGTGCCGGAGCCTCTGGGGCCTGGGAGAGCACGCTTCCGAGTCCGCGATTCAGGATCTGTTTATCCAGGGTACCACCGCCCGTGAAGTTATATTTTATACCCTGGGCGGCGTTATTATTACGTTTTGGGTGCTGGCGGCTTTTGTGGGAAGTGGTTTATTGGGCTTGGTGGGTGGCATTGCGGCCTGTTTTTTGCCGCGGCTGATTTTTGCCTATCTCAAAGAAGCCCGTTTGCAAAAGTTTGAGGAACAGCTTCCTGCAGCATTGGACCAGATGGTCAGTTCAGCAAAATCGGGTTCTAACCTGATGCAGGCGATTGAAGATGTATCAAGCAACCTGTCGGCACCGGTGAACCAGGAATTTGGCCTGATTGTTCATAATATTCGTCTGGGTGACGAACTGGGCAGTGCCCTGACCAAGGCGCGATTGAGAATTGCCCGGCCTGGCTTTGATCTGCTTGTTGCGGTGCTGTTGGTGAACAAGGATTCCGGCGGGGATTTGCCCAAAGCACTGGAAGTGATGTCTGCGTCCTTTATCGAAATATGGCGTCTTGAGCAGAAACTGGTGACCGCTTCCGCGGAGGCCAGGAAAGCCGTGAAACTGATTGCCGCGATGCCTTTTCTGATCTATCTGATGGTGGCTTTGGCACAGCCCGAAATGGTCGCGCCGCTCACCGCAAGTATCGCCGGCTATAGCCTGCTGGCGTTTGCCTCGATTTTGTACATGGCGGCGTTATGGTGGTTGAGAAAAATGCTGAGGATTGTGGTATGAGCCTGTTGTTTTTGTACACGCTGGCATTCGTTACAGGATTTTGCCTGCTGCGGGGGCTTTGGCTTGCGTGGGCTCCTCGAATTGAAATCGCCGCGCGTAAAGCCGGGGACAGTCCTCGTAAAAATGTGTTTAGGGAATCGATGTTTTCGTCGTTGATCCACTGGGCTGCAGAGCTGCTTGAAGGATTTGTTACTAAACAAAAACTGCAACGGATTGAATTAAAACTGACCCAGGCGGGCCGTCCCGGTGGCGATATCAAGGGTGCAGAATATCTGGGCGTCGTCTGGCTGGCTGCTGCCTCAGGTTTTAGCTTTTTGTTTTTAATGCTGAATATTTCTGCAAGCGGTTTTTTGTTCAGTTTGATGTTTGCCACGATGGCGGGTGCTCTGATCTATTGGTTGGGATTGGTGATGCTGGATAGTTGGGTTGATGATAGAAAATTACTGGTTTCCAGGCAATTTCCGTATTTTCTGGACCTGTCAGTGATGATTGTCGAGGCGGGCGAAGACATACTGGGAGCCATTCGTATCTATATACGGGACAACCCCGATAAGGAACTGACCGAGGAACTGCAAAGGACGGTGGCCGAGATTGATCTCGGCGGTACCCTCGAAGAAGCTTTGGAGCATCTTAATGCACGACTGGTCTCGGAAGACATTCAGAATACACTATTTGCCATTGTGCAGGGCCGTCGTAAAGGTACGAAAATGGCGGATATTCTGCAAAATCAGGCCGAATCCATGCGCTTTCGTCGCTCACAAACTGCTGAGCGGGCAGCGGAAGAATTGAAGGTGCGCTTACAGGGGCCAACCATTTTGATGATGGTGTCGGTACTGTTATTGATCCTCGGTCCAGCAATTCTGGATATTGCCGAAGGGGGGCTTTTTTAAGCAATGAGACTTTATAAGCGCAGTGCCAGTTTGCGGGTAATCCACGGACCTGATCAGGGCAAACGCTTTGATCTCGACCATTCGCCCATGATTCTGGGCTCACAGCAGTGCGATATCGTATTAGCGGGAGCCTACCTGTCGCGCCGCCATGCGGAATTGACGCAAAACAAACAGGGTGACTGGACTTTGTCCAGCCTGAGCGTCAATGACACTCGGGTCAACCAGGCCAAAATTGACAGCCGGGTTCTTGAAAATGGCGATATTCTGCAATTAGGCACCGAAACCCGATTGCAATTTGATGCCAACAAAAAAACTCAGGCAAAAGATCGGCAAAAGCAAAAACCGAAATCCACTTCAGCATGGAAAATGACGCGGCGCACGTTGGTGATTGCCGGTATTAGTGTCTATCTTGTGGCTTTTCTTATGGCCATTATTTTTTTAAGTAACTGGGAAAGCGAAAAAAAACAGGCAGAGCTTTCTCAGGCTGCTGTACAGCAGGCTTTAAAGGACACTGAAAAGCAGTTGTTGAGCAGTGCCGGGGCAGGCTGTGGTACTGTGGGTATGGTGATCAGCGAAACAATTCCCATTCACGCTGACAATCTTTATTATCGCTTGCTTCAGCTTAAAGACAGCGGCAAAAACAAGGCGCAGGTCAAAGCTGTTGCAGAAGATTTGATGAATAAGATTCGCAATAACTGGTTCCAGGTATGGCGATTGGAAGGCCAGGGCCAATGGCAGGACGCCATGACCCATTATCGCGTGTTAGCCGGGCAGATGCCGGATATTCGTTGTCCTTCAACTCGAATGGCGATGGCGCGGCTGGATGACATTGAAAAAAAATTAGCTAAGAAAAAATGATGAACGATGACTGGGGTGTACTGAATAAAAAATACAATGTGCTCGACGTGATCGAACAGCGCGAATTTGTACTGATTAAGGCGGAGGAAAAAAATCTGGGTCGGACTGTCGCCATCAAGACGCTGAAACAACCATTGGATCATCATGCCGAGCGGGTTAAACGATTTGATGAAGAAATTACCCTGCTGGCATCGATCAAGCAGGAAAATATATTATCGGTGTTGAACCGTTATCCGGTTGACGAATTGGATTATCGGCTTTATCTGGTCAGCGACTGGATGGAGCAAAGCCTTGACGAGGTGCTTCAGGAACCCTTGCAACCCGATGTGGCATTGGCTATTTTCCGCAAGCTGTTGCAGGGTGTCGGTGCATTGCACCATAAGAATATTGTGTTAAGGAATATTTCTCCCAGTGATATTCTGCTGTCACATGACGCTCAGGAACTTAAAATCGCCAGTCTGCAATCGGCAACCGCGATCGCCGATGAACAGACTCTGCCGGACGATTCACCTGAATATATTGCACCGGAATTATTTGATATCCATGCTCGCTGCTCTGTCGCCGGTGACATCTATACCCTGGGTATGATTGCCTACCATTTATTTTTGGGGCGAGACGCCTATCGTGATGTATTTGCAGATATTTGCAGTGCCGCCAATGAAAAAGAACAGCGCTTGCGCTGGCGCAATTGGCACGCAGATCCTAAACTTCAGGCACCTCCACTGGACACGCGACTGGCGGGGGTTTCGCCGACAGTATCTGCCGTGATCGCCAGGATGATGGCTAAAAACCCGGGTGATCGCTTTGCCGATATTGATGCGGTGTTGCAACAGCTTGCGGGCGACGACGGGTTGAATCATCAGACCTGGCAGGTACCCGAAATGCCAGTCGATGAGACGGCTGGGGTAAAATCAACACAGCGCTCCTGGTTATTCTGGGTGGGGGCTGCTGCTGCGCTGTTATTGTCTGCATTGCTTGTCTGGGTGATAATGTCGCCAGGACGTACTGAGGCGCAACGCGAGGAACTTTATGCGCTCTACAAAATCATGATCCAAACTCGGGAAAAGGCCGAGGAGGCCGGAGCGGATGAAAGCGTGAAGCCGTTCGGGGAGGCGCAGCAAATCGAGAAATGGATTATGGATAATATGAAAGCGGGCGAGTTTCAGAGTTTAAAAGACAAATTACTGACCGCCACCGATTTGTACGAACAGGCTTATCAGTTGATGATCAAACCGGAAGAGCCCGCTCCACCCGAGCCAGAGATTCAATTGGAACTACCACCGGCTCCCATAGCGCCTGTCAAAACGATTCAGTTTCAAATGGGCAGCAATGAAGAGGAAATCGACACTGCCGTCGCTTTGTGCGAAAAAAATGTTCGTCCTGATCAAAGCGATCATCCCGGTCAATGTGCGCGCAAGTTGTATGCGGATGAATTGCTTCAGACAGTGAGCCTGGAGCCTTTCCGAATTGACCGGACAGAGGTGACTAATCGACAGTTTGCGCAGTTCGTCAACGAAAAAGGCTACCAGACCGATGCAGAAAAAAAAGCTTACGCCGGGCAATGGGTCGATCCGATTGGTGTCACCAAAATCCCTGGCGCCAGTTGGAAAACACCACGCGGTTCGCAATCAAAACACCAGGATTTTCCAGACCATCCGGTGGTCTATGTCAGCATGAACGATGCCCAGGCCTATTGCCAGTGGGCCGGGGGACGATTACCCAGCGAAGCCGAATGGGAATATTCGGCACGCGGGACAGAAAGGCGGGTATTCCCCTGGGGCAACCAATGGCAGCATAGCAAGCTGCTATGGCAGGGGAGTACCCCGCTGCGGCAAAGCCAAGCCATTGATGCACCCCGCGAGGTCGGTGGGTTTCCTGCCGGAGCGACTTCTCAAGGGCTGATGGATATGGCGGGCAGTGTCTGGGAATGGACCTCGACGCTGACCGCCAATGGTCAAAGTATCTTGAAAGGCGGCTCGTTTTTGCAAAGCAATCCTTCTGACCTCAGGGCAGCGGTCAAACTTATTGCGGCAGCCGACAGTGCCAACAGTGATTATGGCTTTCGTTGTGTAGAGACGCTCGAGCACTGGCCACAACCGTAGGGTGGATAAGTGCAGGGCCGGTCGCGGAGCAGCCGGATAGGCCGTTGAAAGGTTGAGCCCCGACCGGTTTTGTGGCGAGCGCCCTGGCACATGGATTTAAGGCATCCGCCAAATGACAAAAGGCACGCACTAGCCAATGATCGAAACCAATATTCCCGGAGGACTTTAATTATTTTCTGTTAAGATCGGATTTTTTCGATAAAATCGCACACTGGCAATGCTGCACTGAAGATCTAAAAAAATAATGGAAAACAGATCGACACATGAAAGCAGAGTTACAGCGGACTTGCTGCAAGCAGTTTCAGCGGCTGTGCGAAAAAAAATACGCTTTAACGAAACCACTCAACAGGAAGGCGAAGACTGGGTGCTGGAAAAAATCCTTAAGGAATTGCCGCGCCTGCCCAGGGCGGAGATCGAAAATAAGCACTTACTGGGGATGCGAATCCGTTCCCGAGTGATCGATTTTATTCGTTCCCGAGTGTCGAGAAAAAATTTGCCGGCCTGGTTAAAACTTTACGGCAATGATCTTGCGACCAGTCTGTATTACTGGTATTGCCGCGAAAACCAGTCGTCGCGGCAATTGTACAGGAATATCGCGCTGGAATACGCGGAACTGCCTCAAGATGAGGTGTCCCGAATCGCCGGGCGCATGAAAGAAGAACAGATTTGCAGAGATTCTGCGACTGCACCGGCCGACCATTTGAATGAAGAATATAGTGATCAGTTGAGCAATCAGGACGACCCTGAACAACAGATCGAAGGTCATCAAAGCCTGCAGACTTTTTGCAGGCTTATTCTTAATTCAGAATCATTTGCCCGCGATATCGTCGAATATTGGCAACCACTGCGGGCCGCGATTGACTTGAGTAACGATGAATTACTGGTTCTGCGCATGCGCCAGCAATTCACCTGGCCTGAAATTGAGAAATGCGTAAAAAGTCCTCGTTACAAGGAACAACAGGCGCTGGATAAAATTCGTCGCGGTTTTGAATTGGCCGGCCTGAGTCTGGATGATATGAACTGATTTTGCAGAATTCGGCGTCGATTCCGTTATTGCTCATTAGCAGACGCTTTATTCTCGGACAACTTCCTGGACAGCTATTAAACCCATGAATATTCGTTTCCCCAGATTTTTACGCAATAAAGCGCGCAACAAGCTTGATCAAAAGCTGTCAAGAATCGGGCTGATCCTGCATCAGCGCTGTGAGGCTTCGAATCGTCCGTCATTCGGCGAGCTCGAAGCGTTTCGAAGCGGACAAATGGACGAACCGCGTTACAGTGAAATACAATCCGCCATCGCCAGAGATCCGGATTGTTATGCCGATTTTGCGCGCTTGCTGCAACTGAGCAGGGACGAAGCCGTTGCGCAAGCCGCAGAATCGGCCGATAATCCGGCTAAAGTCAATCAGCGTCAGCGATCAGTAAGCACAAAGACGTCCTATTGGGTTGGCGCCGGCACGGCAGCGGTTTTGGCGAGTATTACAGGCATTGTTTTATTGTTTCCAGTAATGATGGAACCGGAACTGGCAGGTCGTTTGGATCAAGCCTATCAGACCTGGGGTGGTACAGTGACGGTGAGCGATACTGTCTGGCCATGGAGGCCTGGATTACAAAGTAAAACTTCACTTTCCAGTGATGATACCCTGCAGGTTTATTTTCAAGCAGGCCTCAGAGCGGGTCTGGAACGTATGTACGGCGCGGATGATCTTCGCCCGATTATCGATGAGTTACCCACTTTATCCAACGACTGTCCTGATTCGCGATGCCGTGATCGGGTTTTATTGGGGCAGTGGACGGCCCTGGTTCAGGCAATCTGTCTGAATCCACAACAAACGGACAACGAATTCTGGCAACAACAACGTGATTGGGCAGCAGATTTCCTGAAAAATCTCGATGACTCTAATGATCCTGCGATAAGACCTTACCACAGCCGCGTGCAAGACATACTGGCCGCATCCTCAACCAGGCGCTGCGCCCGTGTATTGCAATTAACCGCATTAGCGAAACCCTGAGAGCCGGAGGGTGACTGTTTGCATGAATAAAGATTCGCTGGGCGATGAAAAGATCGAATTCACTTATTTGAACAACAGCACCAAATGGGAAAAACAGGAATGAAACAGCGTTTGATTGTTATGGCCTTGATATTCGGCTTGTGTGTATCCCTGTCGTGCGTAGCCGGTGGTCGGATCGCGCTGGTGGTGGGTAATAGCCGTTATGAGGCCTTGAAGACACTGAAAAATCCGCACAATGACGCGCAGGCAGTCGCGATGAAACTTCGCGATCTGGGTTTCCAATTGATCGGCGGAGCCGCGCAGATCGATTTGTCCGAGACCGATTTGTTGAAGGGTTTGAAAAAACTGAAACAAAAAGCGCTGGGAGCGGAGATGGCCTTTTTGTATTACGCGGGGCATGGCGCACAATGGGACGGCCAGGCGTATCTGTTGCCAGTGAATATGCCAGCCGATGCGGAAATGATCTCGCGCAGGGGATTTGACCTGGATCGGGTGGTATCCGATATTACAGGTCGTGCCGAGCTGACTGTCGCGGTGTTCGATGCGTGTCGGGAAATTCCGGAACTGGATAAATTGGTGCGTGCCAGTTTCGGTGGCGGGCGCCATCTGCGCAGTATAGCGCGGACCTCGGTGCAAGGCACCGGCCAGCGGATTATCGCGTTTTCAGCGGGTTCAGGCGGATTTGCGGAAGACGGCAGTGGCAATCACAGTCCGTATACGGCGGCGATGTTAAACAATCTCGATCGTCCGGGACTGGAAGTGGGTGACCTTTTTCGTAAGGTGGCCTACGAAGTCAGAACAACGCAGGGACAACGCCCCGAAGTGATTACCGATGCTCCGCCGGGTCGGTTTTATTTTAGAGAGGTACAGGTATCTCAGCAAACAGAAAGATCGCGACCAACATTCGGAGTGGGTCATTTAACCATTAAAACCAGCCCGGAAGGCGCCAAAATACGGATTTTAAATATTGCGCCGAAGTATCAACAGGGGATGACCCTGAAAGCAGGCCGCTATCAGATTGAAGTCAGTCATCAGGGTTACCAACGGAAAGTCGAGTGGATAGAAATGGGCCTAGAGGATATGGTGCACAGTGTAGTGCTGGCTTTACGGGTTATTGATGAATTGGAGCTGGAATTTGTAAGAATTCAGCCGGGTTGTTTCCAGATGGGCAGTCCCACGTCCGAATCGGGCCGTTATGACGACG
>CAZGQY010000115.1:0-13697 GCA_964528035.1 uncultured Methylococcaceae bacterium
GGCCAGTGCAGCCCAACTGAAAAAAGTCACAGCTGACCGCTCCACACCCGCTTCGCGCAACCACAAAGAAAGCGATGAGAAGATCAATAACAGGGGTATTCCAGCAGAAAACCCCAGAAACAGCATGGTTATCACGCGGGGATGAACAAACAATCCAAATGACTGTTTCCAACTCACAAATCGACTATTCGCACCAGGAATTTCAAACTGTCGCATAATATAGCAATTGATTGCGCCTAACCGGGTAATGCCATATTGGTTTTTAGGCTAGCTGCCTCGGGCAAACCTTGTCCCCTGCTGGAATTAATCTCCGAAGCTACGCCGGATTCCTCATCCTGGCTCAAGGCACAAAAACAGAAGGGTTATGGGCTATGTAAATATTCGCAGCACCAAATCGGCACTGAAAAACAAATTAGTTTCCAAAACTACAAAATCCATGTTGGAACAAACATTCAGGCCGGATCCTGTAAACGGATCCGGCCTGAAATAACAAACCATCAAATAAACTGTCAGGCAAGTTTTAATTTGCCGATAAATTCTTCCGCCAAAGTAACAAGCAGAAACTCAGCCATTGACTAAATAGTGTACAAAAATACTCGCGATATACCCCAGTGCGATCACCGGCGTCCATTTCATGTGCGTGAAGAATGTATACATACCCTTCGATTGCCCCATGAGGGCAACACCAGCCGCTGAACCAATCGACAGCATTGATCCGCCCACACCTGCAGTCAGAGTAACCAATAGCCACTGATATAAATCCATTTCCGGCTGCATACTTAATACCGCAAACATAACTGGTATGTTATCTACAATCGCGGATAATACTCCGACCAGAATATTGGCAAAGGTTGGACCAAGACCGCCGTACATGCCATTGGACACCATAGCCAGATAACCAATATACCCCAGACCACCCACAGAAAATACAACACCAAAGAAAAACATCAATGTATCCCATTCGGAGTCCCGGATCTTTTTAAAAATGTCATAATTACTTTCAGGTGTCATTGTTTTCAATCGATAACCATAAATCATCAGCAGGCTCAACCCCGTCATCATGCCGAGAAACGGTGGTAAATGAAGAAAATTTTCGAAACTCACTGCCATAGTTATTGTCAATACAAACAATATACACACAGTAATCGCACCATGCTTTAAAGGCACCAGACTACCGTCGCCTTGAGCCGCGGGCATTTCATCTGGCACAGCCATATACATAAACGCCGCAGGCACGACATAATTCACAACTGATGGAATGAATAAGGTGAAAAATTGAAAAAATGTCGCATTGCCGGATTGCCAGACCATTAGAGTTGTAATATCTCCAAACGGACTAAAAGCGCCCCCGGCATTTGCCGCCACGACCACGTTCACAAAGCCAATACTCACAAAAACCGGGTTACTTGCACCTACGGCCATAACTACAGCACCTATCAGCAGCGCCGAGGTTAAATTATCCGCGACCGCAGAAAGAAAAAATGTAATGACTCCGGTAACCACAAACAACTTGCGATAACTAAAATTTTTGCTGATCAACCAGGAACGCAAAGCTTCGAAGACATGTCGTTCCGTCATCGCATTCACATAAGTGATAGCAACCAGAAGAAATAGAAACAACTGCGCATATTCTTCCAGATTGTGCATTAAGGCAGCATGAACCTGCTCGGGAGGCACTCCGGCTTCCTTCGCCATAAAAGCAACGTGCCCCCAAATGATCCCGGCAGCAAGTATGACTGGTTTAGATTTACGTAAATGTGTAAATTCTTCTGTTATTACGAATATATATGAAATAACAAAAATCAGGATGCAAAATATGGCTCGCTCAGTACCTGTGGTTCCCAGTGTTTCCGCAGCCAATGCCAAATCGGGCAGCCCTATAAGAAAAATTGATAAGATTAAACGCGCCAAAACTACCCCCTTATTTAAGTATGATTTGCTCTTAAAAAATAATAGGTTATAGAAATTATCTTGTCTACAGAATAGAGTACTAAATTTACACAGATTGTAATCAAAAAAAATCTACAACAGCGTGTTTTACCAGGAAATATCAGACACAAGCCAGCCGATTCATTGAAACTTCATTACTACGAATCCATTGAAAACATAGATACTTCATGTACCTACAAATTCTTATTAATTTAATATGGAAGATAACGAATTAATCGAGCCAATACAAGAAAAAAACATCCGCATGAGCAAAATCTTTTCTTATGCACATATGATCTAATAAAATTGTTTTATATTATTTTTTTATTTTCTACTGCTCGTAGTATCATATTCCATGCAAATTCAAGTGCGATTTGTTTATTTTTAGCTCTGCACAACGAAAAAACCTTTTAAATATATGTACCAATATAACGAAACAGACCAAACGCTGGTAGAAGAAAGAGTCGCACAGTTTCGCGACCAAACACAGCGCTATCTTGATGGAAAAATAAGCGAAGACCAGTTCCGACCTTTACGACTAATGAATGGATTATACATTCAAATCCATGCGCCAATGCTTAGAATTGCCGTGCCTTACGGACTGCTTTCATCTCGCCAGCTACGTATGTTGGCACATATTACTAGAACTTATGACAAAAATTACGCTCATTTTACAACGCGCCAGAATATTCAGCTAAATTGGCCAAAGCTGGAACGCGTACCTGACATTTTGGCCGATTTAGCCACTGTTCAAATGCATGCGATACAAACCAGTGGCAACTGTATCCGAAATGTCACCAGCGACCCTTTGGCGGGTATATCCCCTGATGAGATTGAAGATCCAAGACCCTACTGCGAAATTATAAGACAATGGTCCACCCTTCACCCTGAATTTGCTTTCCTCCCCCGGAAATTCAAAATCGCGGTATCCGGCTCACAAAATGACCGCGCCGCAACCCAACTTCATGACATCGGACTTTATCTTGTAAAAGATAACAGTGGCGCTGTCGGCTTTGAAGTCCTGGTCGGTGGTGGTTTAGGTAGAACACCAGTCATTGGACAAACCATCAGACCCTTCCTGGAAAAGAAACACCTTCTGTCTTACCTTGAAGCCATTCTCAGGGTCTACAACTTATTGGGACGAAGGGATAATAAGTACAAAGCTCGTATCAAGATCACCGTTCGAGAAACAGGCCTGGAACCATTCAAACAACTGGTAGAAGAAGAATGGGGGAAAATAAAAGACAGTCTGGAACTGAATCTTAGCGAGATCGACAGGATAAAGAATCACTTTCAACCTTTGGAATATGAATCCATTGGCAATGACGATACCCAGTTTGCGACTCGCACAGAAAATGACGCGGATTTCTCAAACTGGATTAAATACAACACAGTAAAACATAAGATTCCCGGCTACGCCGCCGTTTACCTGTCCATGAAGCCACCCAACGCTCCACCTGGCGATATTAGTGACATACAGTTAGACTCGGTTGCAGATCTTGCTGATCAATATTGTTACGGCTTTATTCGCAGCACACATCGACAAAACCTGTTATTTGCCGACGTCAAACAAGCTGACCTTTACTCTCTGTGGAAACAGCTGGATTCACTGAATTTAGCCACTCCAAACATTGGCACGGTAACAGATTTGATCTGCTGCCCCGGCCTCGACTTCTGTAGCCTTGCAAATGCCGGATCAATCGGTATCGCATCTGAAATAAACCAGGTTTTTGACCACCTCGATTACATTCATGATCTTGGTGAGATTAAAATTAACATTTCCGGGTGTATGAACGGCTGCGCACACCAGAGCGTTGGCAACATAGGCGTATTGGGCGTCGACAAGAAAGGCGTAGAATGGTATCAAATCACTTTGGGCGGCTCATCAGAAAAGGATGCCGCTCTGGGACAGCGACTTGGACCAGCCGTTGCCAAAAATAAAGTCGTCCAGGCTCTATCTATTATTCTAAAAGTCTACACCGAACAACGGCATGAAGACGAAGATTTTTTAGCCACGGTAAAGCGTACCGGCATCAAACCATTTAAAGAAAAAGTCTATGCAGCTCATTAAAGACAAAAAGGTTAGCCAGAACGACTGGCAACATATTGATAATTCCCAGGACATCCCTGACGGCAACATTACTGTAACTATTGATCACTGGAAGTCGAATCAAAACGCATTCAAAGGCAGACAGGGCAAAATTGGTTTAAGACTTTCTTCTGAAGACAAAACTGAAGATTTTGAGGCCTTACTCAATCATTTCCAGCTAATTGCACTGGATTTTCCCGCATTTACCGACGGTAGGCTGTTTTCAACCGCGCGCATTCTTCGCGACCAGTTAAAATATCAAGGCGAACTGCGAGCAACAGGGCATTTTATACGCGATCAGATTTTCTTCCTTTCCAGAGTTGGCATCAACTCATTCGAACTTGCCGAATCAGAAGACACCGATAGCGCCTTAGCTGCTTTAACGGAATTTACTGCTAAATATCAGTAATAGTCAGTTTGAGTAATGTTTGGTCTAAAACATTCGAAGACATTCGGCAAGTATCAATATAATGCTATAATCGGTATGACAAACGTCAGACAAGAGGTGTAAAGTGCGAATCAATGCGCGTATTGATGACCATTATAAACAAAAATTCAAGGCCATTCAGCAGGCAACCGATTTGAATACAACAGAGATAATCAAACAAGCGCTGGATTTACTCTATGAAAAAACCGCATTAAGCGGAAAAGAGAAAAACCGAAAATTGATTGAAATGTTGGCAGGAACAGCTAAAGGACCAGAAGACTTATCGGTGAATTATAAAGAGTATCTATATCAGGGCTGGAAAGAAAAATATGGTATTGAGTGATACCGGATTTTGGTACGCATTTTTTAATCCTAAAGACAGGTTTCACCAACAAACGATCAGCGTTACGTCAGCCTTAAATGAAGAACTCATTACAACCTGGCCGGTAATAACAGAAACCTGTTATTTACTAGGAAAAGCCCTTGGCGTACAAAGCCAATTGCGCTTCATTATGGCATTAAACGCTGATTACATAGAGGTTTATGATATAGGCCTGCAGCATTTAGGACGAATTCAGCAACTAATGCAGAAATACGCCGATCTACCCATGGATCTGGCCGACGCTTCATTAGTCATTTTGGCCGAAGAGCTTGGTCATGGACGTATACTCTCCACCGATGCGCGGGATTTTGAAACCTATCGTTGGAAAAATCACAAGCCATTCCATAATTTGTTATTAGCGAATACCTAACGCTCCGCTCGCCACACATCCGAGAGAAGAAACGACTCTCCCCCGCCCTTGGTTCTCACTAAATCTATGGACTGACCAAACAATCTTTATTTCGCCCTACCTATTCTCTTTGATATATTTATCCCTTTCAAAACATTCAGCGCTTCACTGAGAGGATAATCACGCGTAATATCACCGTTAGCTGCAGATTTTTCACTTGATTTTTTGCTATTCCGTCCAGCCTTTCCATTTGTTAAGTGATTTGAAAGATCTGCTTCTTTTACAGGTTCATAGCCAGACTTTTCCAACTCCTGTAACTTGACTCGTGACAATTTGATATCGGGTGTAATTCCTTCTGCCTGAATTGAACGCCCTGACGGCGTATAGTAGCGAGCCGTAGTCAGTTTAACTGCACCCCCATTACTGGTTGGGATTACAGTCTGTACTGAACCTTTTCCAAACGATTTATCACCCATAATTACGGCACGCTTTTGATCTTGCAACGCGCCAGCCACAATCTCTGACGCAGACGCCGAGCCCGCATTAATCAATATAACTATAGGCGCACCCTTCAAATATTCAGTGGGCGTTGCCCTGAAATTTATTTGAGAATCTCCGACACGACCCTCGGTGTACACAATCAACCCGCTATTTAAAAAAGTATCACTCACCCCGACCGCAGCATTGAGCACTCCACCCGGATTATTTCTCAAATCAAGCACCAACCCTTTTATATCACCTTTATTCTTCTGTTTCAGCTTGAGAATTTCGCTTTTCACGCTGTCACTCGTTCTTGATTGAAAGCTACTGATCCGAATGTAGCCATAATCTTTTTCCAGTATTCGACTTTTTACACTGGTTACACTTATAACCGCTCGAACCACTTTGATTGTCAATGGCTGCTCCACCCCCTCCCTGACAACAGTGAGGATTATTTCACTGCCTGGCTTGCCGCGCATTATTTTAACAGCATCGCCCAAAGACGTTCCTTTAACCGGTTTATCGTCAATCCGAATGATCAAGTCCCCGGCTTTTATTCCAGCGCGTTGAGCCGGTGTATCATCAATCGGTGAGATCACTTTAATAAAACCATTCTCCATACCAACTTCTATTCCCAATCCACCGAATTGTCCTGTCGTCCCAACCCGCAATTCCTGATACTGCTCTTCATTCAGATAGGTTGAATGCGGATCCAATCCTGAAAGCATGCCGCGAATGGCATCTTCCAGCAAACCTTTATCCTTGACTGGCTCGACATAGTCTTTCTGTATACGCCCAAACACTTCTGTAAAAGTACGAAGTTCATCAAAAGGGATATTTTTTGCGGCATTAGGTTGAGTGGCAAAACTCAAACTGGCTACGCTCATCAGAGTACCGCAGATTGTTCCCGCTAAAAATAAGAATATTTTTCTATTGATAACCATTAATTACGCACTCCACATACAAAATATTTGTAATCTTTCACTCTTCATTTACAGGCAGTAAAGATCAATCTTCCCTGACTGACCTCTGTAAACCACTCTTAAACCTTATCGTCCGTAAGCAAAACAGTCTTACACACTAAATCGATACTCAAGCAATAGCTGTTTTGTTAACCCACCCGTCCTTTTCGCGCCTTACGACACCATTTCTGTGGATTGACCGGTTTTCCGTTTTTCCTGATTTCAAAATACAAACCAGGACTCGCGCGTCCGCCACTACGTCCAACTGCAGCAATCGGCTCGCCAGCATCGACTGTATCACCAGCAGCCTTGTAAAGGCTTTGATTGTAAGCATACAAGGTCACGTACCCGGAACCATGATCTATAATCGTCAACATTCCATAACCGCGTAACCAATCAGCATAGATAACCCGGCCACTGGACACAGTATGAACCACATCACCCTCTTTCGCTTTGATTAAGACGCCTTCCCAACGCCCTGACAGTCGAGCATTGCCAAAACGTTTTTCCAATTTACCCTTAACCGGCCATTTTAATTGGCCTCGTAAATGTTTAAAGGGTTTTACTAACACTGACTGATACGGAACATCATCCATCGCATTCTGTATCGAGCGAATCAGTCGCTGCAATTGGCGCTCATCATTCCTGAGCCTCAATAATTCATTATTTCTATTACGATATTCTTTATCCAGCTTAGTCAGTAGCTGCTTTCGCTCCGATTTGGCTTTAATCAGTGCTGCCGCTTCAGTTTTTTTGTCCTGACGCAACTCGGTGAGACTTTGGGTGCGAAATAAAAGTTCATCCTCGGCATTTTTTAATTCCTGCAAAATCTTGCTGAAGGCATTCACTCGCGAAAGTCTGGCTTTATTAAAATAATCATAATAAACAAGCATTCTTCCCGCCCTAACCGGATCCTGTTGGTTCAATAATAGCTTCAAGTGCTCCTGACGCCCCATGGCATGTGCAGCTCTGATCTGTTTACTCAAAGACGTTTTTTGACTTAGAATCAAGTTTTTCTTTTCGTCACGTTGCTCACGCACTAGCTGTAAACGCTGTTCCTGCTCGAGTATTTGTTGTTCAAGCTTATTTACTGTCTTAGACAGGTTTCCGTATAGCCGCTCATTATCCCTCAGTTTCGCCACAACCGAATTTTTTTTTACTGTCAGGTTTCCCAGTGATTTCTGAACCAAGTGAATTCGTGATTGAATTTCCAGTAACTGCTGTTGTTTTTCCTGGGATTCATTTGCGCCCACCTGGAATGCCGCACATACAGCCAGCACGAACATGAGCCTGGATTGATAAATATGCCAACGCCCCATTTTTCTTTACTGTAACAACGACCGCCCACTCATTTCCGCTGGAATATTCAGACCCATTATTTCCAACATCGTCGGAGCTACATCTGCCAGGTTGCCACCAGTTGCCAAGCTTTTATCTCCACCATAGTAGACCAATGGTACCGGATTCAATGTATGAGAAGTCAGTGATTGACCACTGACTGGATCCACCATTTGCTCTACATTACCATGATCCGCCGTAATAAGTATCTGCCCTTCGACCCTATCCAATGCAGCTAAAACCCGCCCCAGACACATATCTACCGTTTCAACCGCAACAACAGCTGCTGGAATATCTCCAGTATGGCCCACCATGTCACAATTTGCATAATTACAGATGATGATATCGTATTTTCGACTTTCCAGAGCCTCCACCAATTGGTCTGTGACTTCTTCTGCGCTCATTTCAGGTTGTTGATCATAAGTAGTCACCTTTGGGGAAGGAATTAATATTCGGGACTCCCCCGGAAACGGCTCTTCAATTCCACCATTAAAAAAGAAGGTAACATGAGCATATTTTTCTGTTTCTGCGAGCCGGAGCTGGGTTAATCCAATAGTGGATAAGTATTCTCCGAATCCATTAACGACATCTTTACGAGGAAACACAACAGGGAAATTGAAGGTATAATGATAAGGCGTTAAAGTTACCAAAGCACCCAACTGAACCACCTTCTCTCGTGCAAACCCGTGAAAACCTGGCTCACTGATTGCACGAACTAGCTGCCTTACTCGATCAGCACGAAAATTCATAAAAATAACGACATCACCTGCTTCAATCGTAGTAGGTTCATCGCCCTCCGCTACAATAGCTGTAGACTTAACGAACTCATCGGTTTCACCACGCTCATAGGCTTTGCACACAGCCTCGGCAGCACTCTTACAGCGAAATTCAGATACTCCTTGAACAATCAGGTCATAGGCTTTTTGAACGCGATCCCAACGATTATCTCGATCCATGGCAAAAAAACGCCCAATTACAGACACTAATTTCCCAGCACCTATACGATTGAATACAGCTTCCATTTTATCAACAGAATCTGCCGCACATTTAGGAAAAGTATCACGACCATCCAAAAAAGCGTGGACAAAGATATTTTTATTGCCACGATTCACCGCGAGCTCAACCAATGCGTGCACATGATCTTCGTGACTATGAACACCACCAGACGACAACAAGCCAACAATGTGCACCGCTTTTCCACTAGTCTGTGCCTGATCCAAAGCTTCACAAAACACTGCATTGGTTTGGAATGCTCCGTTCTCCAGTGAAGTATTAATACGTGTATAGTCCTGCGGCAGCAATCGCCCTGAGCCAAGGTGCAGATGTCCAACTTCCGAATTACCCATTTGCTTATCCGGTAGACCCACGACACTTCCAGAACAAGTAAGTTCGGTATACGCGGAATTCTTCATTAAAGAATCCCATACAGGAGTATCCGCTAAAGTGATCGCGTTATTCGGGGTCGATTTACCACACCCGAACCCGTCTAAAATGACCAGTACCATTGGCTTGGAACCTTCCACCTTCAAGATATCATCTCCATTTTGGGGTTACAATTTTAACAAATCCAAACACCTGAAAAGCTATTCTGAAATTGAAGCCGTCACGGAGACAAAAAATTGTGAGTTCATATTTTGACTAACAAAGAGTTGGATATCTGTCACCTTTTTTGATTTTAATCAGAGAAACGAACCAAACCCTGTTTTTCGCAGCAAGCTCTTTATCCCGGATTAGCTCCTGAAAGACTGCACAAGAATGAACGGACCAACCCAAACTTCCGGTTATTTTTTTACGTCGCCCTACTTTATATCAAAATATTTGGCTCAACCTAAGGCCTGCCTCGTTACAACCACTATTCCAGGAATAGTCTTCCAGCATTGATCTGCCGACACAATTTCGCAAATCATGTACAAAAAGGTTATCATTCTATCGGTTTTTTTAACATACGTCGTGCCTGTATCTTAAATTATGCACGACAAGAACCTAGCCGGGCCTGCTTAATTTAGCGTTACAAGCCGTTCTGCTTACCATTAAAGTACAAGCCGTCACGACCAGGCTGGACGTGAAATTATAAATAGAGCTTAATTTAATGTTATGTATTCCTCCTATTCGGTAGGAATAAAAAAATGAACAAGCCGCGCCGAAAATGTCATCCCGATATTTAAACATTTCGGGTAGCGCTTAATTATTACTGCCAACCAACAAAAAATCATCAAATATCAGGATTATTAATGGATCGTCTTATAGAATTTGCAACAAACCATTGGGTTCTTTTTGCCAGCATGGCAGTTATCTTGTATCTGTTGATACAAGACTTTTTCGAATCTGCGACACGCAAATACCAACTAACAAGCGCAGTAGGCGCAGTTGGACTCATGAATTCGAAAGAAGTCACTATTTTGGATGTTCGAGAACCCAGTGAACACATAAAATCTCATATTGAAGATTCGCTGAATATTCCGGTTACAAAATTTGATACACGCATTAATGAACTCGACGAGCACCGAGATAAAATTATAATCGTTACCTGCCAGTCAGGAACCCGGTCACCTGAAGCCTGTAAAAAACTTGCAAAAGCAGGTTTTGAAAACATTTATTTATTGAGTGGTGGCATGCAAGGCTGGGAAGACCTGAATTTACCCATTCGAAAGAAAAGGCCTAAACATCGAAAGTAGCCAATACATATCGGCCTATTTGGATCCACCGGCACCCAATAATAATTCACGGGCATATTTATGGCAGACACTGACTCACAACCCGACAAGTTAATTTCGATTCAAAAGATACACGTCAAAGATGTATCATTTGAAGCGCCCAATTCGCCTCAGATTTTTTCGGAAAACTGGGAACCCCAGGTTGAGGTTAATTTGTCCAGTAATACTCATTCTATGCAAGACAGCCTGTTTGAAGTAGCACTTACCGTTACTGTTACCGTAAAACTCGCCGAAACCACTGCGTACCTGGTCGAAGTATGTCAGGCAGGGATTTTTTCGATCTCCGGGTTGTCTGATGATGAAATGGGATCCACACTCGGAAGCTTCTGTCCCAATCTGCTTTTTCCCTACGCTCGTGAAGTTATTTCTGATCTGGTGATTAAAGGCGGTTTTCCTCCCATGCACCTGGCACCAGTAAATTTTGACTCACTCTACGCACAGCATGTTGAACAAATGAAGATTCAACAAGCTCCATCCACTAACAGTATCAACTAGTTCAGAGTATTTATCGTGACATCCTTATGTGTTCTTGGTGCCGGCTCATGGGGCACAGCCATGGCACTGTTGACTGCTCGAAATGGCCATAAAACTCTATTGTGGGGGCGCAACCCCGAGCATGTTAAATCATTGCAGCTCACCAACAGGAACGATCGATATCTTCCTGCTATACAACTACCCGATAGCCTGCAATATACTAGTGATCTTATTAGCTGTGTAAAGGGGCAGGAAATCATACTTGTCGCTGTACCCAGCCATGCATTTCGAACAACCCTGGAAAGCATCAAGCCCCATCTTGACCCGACCACACGAATCGCTTGGGTGACTAAAGGACTTGACCCGAATAGCGGCCAATTATTACACAAAACTGTTTATGAAATATTATCTGAAAATACACCTGTCGCCGTGGTATCAGGTCCAACTTTTGCCATGGAGGTCGCCAAAAATCTGCCTACTGCAATTACCATCGCTTCACCAAGCAACGAATTTTCTTCCCTGTTATCATCCATCATCCACAACCAACGCTTCCGGGTCTATACCAGCGACGATATAGTCGGTGTCCAACTGGGTGGCGCGATCAAAAATGTTTTGGCCATCGCAACCGGGGCGGCCGACGGACTGGGCTTTGGTGCAAATTCCCGAGCGGCCATAGTCACTCGTGGAATGGCAGAGCTTATCAGACTGGGCCAGGCTCTGGGGGGTAAACAGGAAACTCTCATGGGCCTTGCTGGATTAGGCGATATCGTTCTAACCTGTACCGACAATCAATCTCGTAACCGAAGATTGGGTATCGGTCTCGGCAAAGGGCGGCCAATTAATGAAATCATTGAAGAAATTGGCCAGGAAGTAGAAGGAATATCGGCTGCCCGGGAACTACACCTGCTGGCTATCAAACACAAAATTGAAATGCCCATCGCGGAACAGGTTTACAAAGTGCTGTACGAAAATGTATCACCCACGACAGCAGTGCAGAACCTACTGGTCAGAGAACAAAAGAAAGAACAATTTGAATAGGCCCTGTCGGCTAAATCATAAAATTCATGAGCCCCACCAAGATTACCGCATTATTTCCTGTTTGGGCTATCATAATGGCGCTCATTGCCTACAGTATACCCTCTACGTTTTCGGCTTTTAAATCATGGATCGTTCCGCTGTTATCGCTAGTCATGTTTGGGATGGGAATGACACTGACATGGGAACATTTCACCCATGTTTTAAAAAGGCCGGGAATTGTTGGCATCGCAGTTTCTACTCAATTCCTGTTCATGCCGTTCGCCGCGTTCTGGATTTCAGATATGCTGGCATTAAGCCGCGCACAAACGATCGGTATGCTGCTGGTCGGTACCAGCGCAGGTGGTACCGCATCCAACGTGATCTGTTACCTGGCGAGGGGAAACCTTGCACTGTCGGTTCTACTCACAAGTGTATCAACTCTGATTGCAGTTTTCGCAACACCAGCCATTAGCTACTTTTATCTTCACGAAACAATACCTGTACCTGTCTGGAAAATGATCGTGAGTATCGCCCAAATAGTGCTGCTGCCTGTATTCGCCGGAACATTGGTTAATCGCTATTTCAGTCGCACTATAATTCCAATTCAGGCGATATTTCCACTCATTTCAACCCTGTCAATCATATTCATAATCGCAATTATCGTAGCGATCAATGCCGATTCCCTGGCCACTGCCGGGCCCCTGATTTTATTTGCTGTAATACTCCACAACTCATCTGGCCTGATGGCCGGTTATCTTGTCAGCAAATGTTTTGGCTACAATGAACAAACCTGCAGAACCGTCAGTATAGAAGTCGGTATGCAGAATTCCGGACTTAGTGTGGCTCTGGCAATGAACTATTTTTCATCACTGGCAGCCTTACCCGGTGCTGTTTTCAGTATCTGGCATAATATTTCAGGGGCGCTTTTAGCCAGTTTTTGGGGGAAGTCTAAAAACGACGTTTAGAGAATTCGCAACATAGTTAAAATCCGTTGATGTAACCCACTCCAATGGCTCCTTCGGTGACTTAATCCAATGCAAAACAGGGCACACTGTCATCGACAAGCAAACCAACCAAGAGTATATTTTGTAGCGTAGATATATACCCATAAGGAAGCGTCTATACCTTCAATTTCTCTATTGAAAGTTTAATCCACACCGTTAAAAACACAAAACAGGGAAGAACATGAATGAAACCACTAAAAACTCGAACGAATTGATTAACCTCTGGCAAAATTTAAAAAAGTCTATCGGCCTAGACGATCCAGGCAACAGCTACCTGGAATTAATTGAGGATCCACCCGAAAATCGCCCGAGTCGAATGTGTATCAGTATCAGCGATATTCATTTAACTGACGGCACGGTAGGTTTTCAAAATTTAAAAGAAGAGACTTGGGAGGCTTTTTACGCCACCATCTTACAACGCTGTATCAAATATAAAATTAAAGAATTACTGCTTGTTTTCGACGGCGATATCATCGATATGATCCGCAGCAAACAATGGGCAAAAAATGGTATTTACCCTTGGGAACGACAC
>CAZGQY010000116.1:0-13535 GCA_964528035.1 uncultured Methylococcaceae bacterium
CCTCCACAGATCCCCCATAGAGGGCTGTTTCGATTTGGGGGCAAGTAGTTACCCTAAATGTTGGGTTTTACAGCCGCTTTTCCCAAACTAAGGAAGGTTTATTCTCCACAATAAGCCTTGCTGGAAAAGCCTAATTGATCGGGTGTTCAAATATCTGATAGTCACTTGTAGAAGGTGTTTTTAGTGCTTCTTTAATCTTGAAACTGCACTTATGATTGCCTTGCGCCATACATTCAACGTGCTTGATTTTTCTACCTGACATTGCTGAAATCAGAGCCAGGTCAAAGGAGCAAACCTCCGGAATTTCAGTGGCCAAATCATGATATACGCAATTGCAGGCTCTAATCATGTTTTTTCCTTCATTGTTGACACTCGATTCGTAGCCCAGTTCTTCCATAATCGATGTAATTACCATGACCTTTTCTGTCGATGACTTTCCTTTCAAGCGGGTGGAGTAGCTCTTCGCTACTTGTTCACCCAGTTCACGCAAAAATTTTTCTAATCCGTCTCTGCCTAATTTTTCTTTGAGGCTTTTTAACAGTAACGCGGAAAACAAGGCATATTGTTTAGGGAACAGGTGAATACCTTTTTCGCTCAGAATATAAATCTGGCTGGGTCGTCCTCTGGTTTTAGTCTGGCTATGTTTTTTTACATAGCCGTCTTTTTCCAGTGAATTAATATGTTGGTTTACTGCAGTACGAGTGATATCTATAGATTTAACGATAGCATCGATTGTTAATCCCTCTTTGTTTTTAAGTAATCTTTCCAGGATCTTCCGTTGGCTTAGTCCAAATCCGTTCAACACTTTGAATCTCCTATTGGTATTCGTCGATAGTCTGTTGCTGTGTTTGATGAAACAGTCTATCACACTCAATATCAGGTATATAAAAATGATATAAATGTAAAACTAGATTTAACATATAAAACTTGCAAAAGAGTTATTAATGATAAATAATAGTTTCCAGTAAACCTGTTGCCCTTGAGTTGGGCTAGGGGCTTTACTAAAAAGTAATGTTTTAGAAGTAGGAGAAAATAATGAATAGAAAACAAGCAACAGATAAATCAAAAAACACGATCAGGGCAGTTTTTATCCTGTGTTGTTTTGTTGGCCTGGCAATACCGGTATTTACCGTTCAGGCGGGTTCAACACGTTTATCGGGAGTAACTCACCTGATAATAATGAAAGCTGCAAATCTCCCTTCCGGTCAATTGGCCTACCAAATGGTCAGCCACAAAATAAAATCAGGTCATGGCAAGACCAAAGATGTGAGTGATCGCTACTCGAAGGAGCCCACAATTCCGGGTCCAGCCGTTGTAATGACAGAAGGAGATGTCGCCGAAATAACACTTCAACACGATATTGACGGTTCGAACGACCCGGTGAGTGTCCATGTTCATGGAGTCCATTATGAAATCGAAAGCGACGGTACTGTGAAGGCCATGAATAAAGCAGTCGATAGTGTGGCACTTCCAGGAAAACCCTATACCTATAAATGGACGGCTGCCAAAGGAACGGCAGGTACCTGGCCTTACCATGATCATACCTTTGGTAACCCCATGATTGGTGCGGAAGATAAAGGTCTGTTCGGTGCAGTGATCGTGAATCCAGCGAACAAAAAAGTAAATGCCATGATTGATGGAGATATCGTTAATGTCAGCACTGATGACATTGATCGTGAATTTGTTTTGTGGATGCACGAAACAACCTTCTGGGGACAGGAAATTACTAATAGTCTGGATGGTAAGCAGACACCTCTCTGGACCAATCCAACAGTTGGCGCGAGGCTTGGAGAAAAAGTACGTTTTCACATCATTGGTATGGGTACCGCATTTCATACCTTCCATTTGCATGGCCACCGTTGGTTGGCACCGGGCACAACGAATGTCATCGATACCGCAAATATCGGCCCGATTTATCGACATACTTTTCTGCTTAAAGCGGGCGAAGGTGTTGGGGCGGGGTATTGGCACTATCACTGTCATGTCGTACAGCACATGCAAAGTGGAATGATGGGAAGTTTTCTGGTGGTTGAGTAAGACCACGTTAAATTTTAATTAGGAAATTGTTATGAATATACGAAAGAAAAAGTTACTGGTGACCACATTATTGACGGTGGGTGCCCTGTCTGCTTTGACAGAGGTTTCTAACGTAGTAGCAAAAACGACGTCAGAGAATGCTATTATCAGTGTGGCCGGATTAATGCCTTCAGCAACTTTGGAAATGACCGATGAACCGGGTTTATGGTTCAAAGATCCGGTAGATGGTGATGCTTTGGTTGTCATTAAACCCGACCAGGCTGTATTGATCAAAACCACCGATTCGAATACCGACCACACCATCACCAGCCTGTTATGGCCGGCAGGTGCCAAAGATTTTCCTGTGGATCAGGAAAAGCCTTCTAATGTCAGTGTGACCACAGCTTTCGATAAACCGGGGTTGTATGTATTTACCTGTAAGGTTCATCCCTATATGTTTGGGGCTGTTGTGGTTGACGACCCGGATACAGAAGGGCTGGATATCGGTTCTGAGTTACAATTGGTGACCGGTGCAAAAGTACCTTCTACCAGTGATATCGCCAAAAAATTGCTACGCACCTTTTTTGTCGTAACCACACCGAGCCTCTGGCGTGACTATTCGAAACCGAATTGGGACGTTAAATTGCCGGCGTTGCCGCTTAATTTCGGCGGTACTGTGCTGACTCTTGATGTGCTTAATGTATCGATGCCGAACAAATTATTCGATCCTGAAATCGCAGGTATCGGTGAAGTTTGGGTGAATACCCAATTCGAAGGGATTAAAGGTAAAACCAAACCAGGTTCAGCGACGCAAATTGATGCTTCAAATTGGAAGATGCAAAAAAAGGTAAAAGGCATCAAAACCGATATGAACCATCCTCACAATATGTGGCCGGATAAAACTTATAGCCATATCTACCAGACTGAATGGTTTGACAAACGACTGACAACTTTTGATCGGCAAAGTGGTAAAGTGTTGTCAACAACGCAGGTCGGCGAATCGCCTTCGCATGTTATGACCAGTCCTGAAGACGACAAGTTGTATGTTGCCATCAATGCGGGAGAACAGGTCGTTCAGTTGTCTCCAGGACCCAATCCATCACCCATTGGTAGCTTTAATGTCGGGCCGCATACCAGTCCGCACGGACACTATGTGACTGAAGACGGTAAACACGTGTTGACTCCTAATGCGTTAGCGTCCAGTGTTTCTATCGTCGATATAAAAGGAGGGAATGTTACCGAGATACCCACCGGCGGAGTGATTCCTATCGCCATCTGGGGCGACCCAAAAGGCAATACCGCTTATGCGGCTAATTTTCTGGGTACGCCACCTTCGATGCTGGCCAGTCTCAGTGTGATTGATATCAACGGCAAGAAAAAGCTCGAAGACATTAATATTGCTGCAGACTACGATCCGGTTAGCGGCAAAGTAACGGGTGAAGCCTATGCTTTGTTACCTATCCAGACACCGGTCAGTCCGGATGGTAAATATGTGGTTACCGCCAATACTCTGAGTATGAGTATTAGCATCGTTGATACAGCGACCAGGAAAGTTGTCAAAAGCCTGGCTTGTGAGCCGGGTTGCCACGGAGTGGAATTTGGACTTAAAAAAGGTGGTGGTTACTACGCCTATGTGGCCAGCAAGTTTGCCAATGATCTGATTGTCGTGGATATGGATAAGTTGGAGATTGCCGGTCGTTTGCTGCTTGCAGATCCAAACGATTCGACCATTACCGCACACAATGGAATGGGTGGTCAGGGAGTGTTGCCGTTGCCACTTGCCGAACCTGTTCGTCTGAATACAACAATTGGGTTATCAGGGAGTGGTGAGTTAAGCGATCAGGTCGAAGGATGGCTTAAGCAGGTATCAAAGAGTCATAGGGATGGCTAGCTTGCTGATATGGTACGCCCCCAACCAGGGCTTGAGATAATAGGGGCAGGGATGCCCTATCCAGGTCAATAATCGTAAATCAGGTAAATCAGCCATCCGTAATAAAGAAAAAGGTTTACCGGGAAAGGAGGTGCAACATCCTTGTTGCAGATATTCGAGTAATTATCCTATGCCAAATCAATACACATCACGCTGATAACGCTTGGCTTTTTCCAGAGCTTTTATGTAGGCTTCAGCTTCTTCCTCGCTTTTTCCACCTTCGTCGATAATGATATTAATCAGTGCTTTATGAACGTCAACTGCCATGCGTTCGGCATCTCCACAGATATAGAAGTGGCCGCCTTCTTCCAGCCATTCGTAGATCTCTTTACCGTTTTCTGAAAGTTGTGTTTGCACATAGATTTTTTCGGCCTGATCTCTGGAAAATGCCGCGTTCATATGGGTTAAAAACCCGTCATCGACCATTTGTTTCCATTCTTCTTCATATACATAATCAGTGGCTGCGTGCTGATCACCGAAAAATAACCAGTTTTTGCCTTTTGCACCGGTTGCTTCCCGTTCCTGCAGAAAAGCCCGGAATGGGGCAACACCGGTACCCGGACCTACCATGATAACCGGGATGTCAGGGTTGTCCGGCAGTCGGAACACCTTGTTTTGCTGTACATATACCAGTAATTTTTCGTCATCCTGAACCCGACCTGCGACAAAAGTTGAACAGACGCCTTCACGATCACGGTCAAAGGAATGATAGCGAACTGCCCCGATCAACAGGTGTACCTGATTTTCGTGTTTACTGAGGGCTGATGCGATTGAATACAGACGCCCCGGCATTTTTCTCAGCATATTGACCAGATCCTGTGGCGCAATACCGGTTGCCGGACTGTCTTCAACCAGATCAACAAGCTGTCTTCCCCATAAATATTCTTTAAAATCCTCTTTATGGTCGTCGTCCAGCAATGTCCGTAAATCATCGCTGTCTACGAGTGTGGCGTATTTTTCCACCAGGACACGGCTTAAACCGGTAATATCCAGTTTTCGAAAAAAAGCATCACGCAAATCCAGAGTTTCTTTACCTACAGTGACTGTTTCAGTTCCTTCATACTTTAATGCTGCCAGAAGTTCATCCACATATGTCGGATTATTGGTAGGGTAAATTCCCAGGGCGTCACCGGGCTCGTATACCAGGCCCGAATCACCCAGATCGATTTCTATATGCTGGTTTTGTTTTGCTGAACCTTCACCACTTAAGTTGGTGTTGAGAATAATTCCGGCCGGGTAGGGGTTGGTTTTCGAGTATTTACTTTTTTCTTTGCCCGGAAACGCTAGAATGTCAGCGCTGGCCTGTACTGCTCCACCCGATTCGTCAGCTATTTTCTGATATTCTGCCAGAACCGAAGCAACCCATTCTTCTCCCGGTTCTTCGAAGTCAACATCCGAATCGATGCGATCCATCAAGCGTGTTGCACCGAGATTACTGAGAAAGCCGTCAAAATCTTTTCCAGTTTGGCAAAATTGCTCGTAGCTGGTGTCGCCGAGTGCAAATACCGCGAATTTAAGATTCTCCAACTTGGGAGCATCGTCCCCCTTTAGAAATTCATGCAGTTCTTCAGCGGCAACCGGTGGATCACCTTCGCCGTGGGTGCTGACAATGACAAACAATAGCTTTTCGGATTGCAGGGCAGTGGGTTCGTAATCGGCCATATCTTTGGCGATCGCATTAAACCCGCGACCTTTAGCTTGCTCCACAAGCTGTTCAGCCAGGCCTTCGCCGTTTCCGGTCTGCGAACCGAAAAGAACGGTCATCAAGGGTAAGGTGGATGCTTGTGATGCCGGTTGTCCGGAAATATCACCAGCGGGAGCGACTCCTTGTCCGCCGCTCATTGCAGAGAAATAGCCACTCAGCCAGGCGGCTTGAACCGCAGTTAATGAGGAGCCAGCCAGAGAACCAAACAGGCCCGCTTGTTGTGCGGATAATGGACTTCCGAATTGTTCTACTGCACCGCCAGGAACCGGCATCATTGCAGAAGGCGAAGCTGTTCCGTCCGCGGCTAGGGGGCCGTCGATTTCAATGGGCAAATGTTTAGAAATGGGCATGCCGGTGCCGGCGGTATCTTCGTCTTCCATAAATCGACTGGAGATGGGACCATAAGCCATAAATACCATGCCTGGCTCGGCATCCTCACTTTTACGTTCTTTGCAATCAACAATCGCTTCAGAACCATTGGGTGAACGCATGCGAATGGTATCACCCTTGCTCAGTCCCAACCGTCTCATGTCATCCACATGCAGCTCTACAGTCGATGTTTCATCCTTGTAATCTTCTTTAAGTTTTCCTGCATTAAGAGATGTACCTTGCCGACTGGTTCGAACAGGAACCAGGATCATGCTATCTGCCATTCTTTTCTCCCGTAGGATGATTATCTGCTTAATTATGAGGATAAGGATAAAAAAATAAGCGCCAATACTCAACCTTATTTGTGTTGGGCTGTATTATGCCTTAAAAATATCTATAGTTTCAGTACGTTTGCCAATTAGAGTTCAAAGCATTGATTGTTACCTACGGCTAAAATCAATGCCATTGCACGAGCCTTAACAATTGATAAATTGTATTCCCTGTTTAAAATATTCTGATCGTTCAGGTAATAAACCAGTTATTATCGGTATTAAATCTGCAAATTTGTGTTATTCATCGGAGCAATTTATTTTGGCTGAACAGGTGGAGCTATGCAGAGAAAACATTGTCTAAATTTTGTACCAATGGAATGCTGTCCCGGATATTTTTTACAGCGATCGGGTCTAATCGATCTGTCCGTTGTCTTTGATGGCAAAGGGCACCCCTGAATCCCAGATAATCAGGATCCAGTTGAAGTAGTTTATCGATGTCTTTTTGTTGTAGTGATCCGGCTAAACCACAGAGAAAACCTTGTTTTTTTGCACTGTCTATAAAACCTTTTAGTAATTCGAATGAATAAACCTTTAGAAGAGACCCAGTTTGTTTGTTTAACGTATCGAGCATAACGCCTGAAAACCCCGCTGTGGCGAGATTGTCTAACCATTTGAGGTCGGGGTTTCGGTCACCGAAAAATACTGCAATCAGTTGGCTGTCATTTTTAGTACAATGAGCGATGCGATCAATGCATTGAGACCAGTCGCCCCCTGGAAAAAAACCAATTTTAATGTAATCGACTCCGGTCGAATTCATGTCATTGACAGCTTGACTTAAAATGTCTGGCTGCATCGGCAGATCTCCGACTGTGGCGCTAATCACGCATTCACTGGGTAATCTTTCAACGATGGTTTCAATGTCGTTGTGATCCAGTGCACCAAGGGCACCCGCGGCCGGGGCTTTCAAATCGATAATATCCACACCAGCTGTAGCCACATGAAGGGCTTCATCCAGGTTTGAAACGCTTGCCAACATGCCTGTCATACGCTTGCCACTTTGTCTGGATTTTTTTGTTTGAATTGTTCGATAGTTTCCATTAACCAATTCCACGCTTCCTGTTCGACCTCGCCACAGGTTTTGTCCAGGCCAATACGTAAATAATCGAGTTCGGATTCTATTTTTGCCCACGGAAGCATATGCAGTCGACTGACCAGAATAGCCGCTTCCAATACCGCGAATTGAGCTCGGTTAAAACCTAGAAAAGGTGAATGAGTGGCTTGATGAACCACATCACAGATCAGACGTGGACGTTGGTCATCATCGATATGGTGATTCAGCCGAAGTTCTGAATGTGCCAGAGCACAGGTTAAACGTTTGCCTTCGATTTTTTCTGTATTCACAACCGGCCATTGTTTACGCCCTGTCAGGCACCCAGCGAATATTCTGACATCATCCGTGTAATTAATAACCGCATGACGGTTTGCAAATATATTTTCCAGGGTTTTTGAGGGTTTAAATGGAAGAATTTCAAACTGTTGGCCTTTTTCGTGTACACCCATAGGTGCGATATGTACCTGACCAGAGGAATCCTGGGTGGTAATGATGGTTTCTCTTATCATTTTTTATTTTTAGATTTTAATGTCGATCCAGCTTGTTTGTAAGTGTCTAAATCCTCGGTTTCAGAATTTACCGCACAACCCCATGTCAGTGGTTCGTCCTGTACAAACCGCTTTCCCAATTGCCACGCTATTTGCGCCCGTCCGGTTTGTACGCCAAGATAAAACGCATGGCCTCCATCATCTTCTACATGCAACTCAGGAAACAAATCGAATGGGTCGCTTGCACTGTGCAGACCATCACGATTGTAAATGTGAATTCCATCCCTGCTTGTCTGAACCCTGAAACTGGGGTCACGGATGCTGTTGGCAAATTCTTCTATTTCCTTGCGACTATAGGGGTAGGGTCCGCATTCATGTAATGTCATTAAGCTGTCGTCAATGTGTTTCGGTAAACTGTCGGCTTGTCTGGCCGCATACATTATACGCCGAGCTTTGTCTGCTTCACGAATTGCTTTGCAGGTGTGTTCACTCACTTGTGTTGCCAAAATATTATTTATCCGCAATTCGGAGCAAATTCCCATCAATAACGCATTCATACCAGCCGTATCGGCATGAGTCAATTCTGTAAGATTTCCGACACCCATTAAAATATCAGCTTGCGGGTGCCGTTCGCGAACGTTTCGGTAACGGACTATGGATTCAGTAAATCCAAAATGGATCGGATCCAGAATAGGGTCGAGCAGGAATGCTCGATTCCTCGATTGCATACCTTTAGCCGCACGATCCAATGACTCCAGATCTTCATGTTCTGCCGGGATAAGGACGGGTATCGAGCCGACTTCATCGGCGATCCATAATGTGTTTTCGTTCAGGCTAAGCAGGTAATCTGCACCGGCCCGACCGCCTCGCAATAAGTCGTCTTCTTCCAATGAATCGATGCTGACAGTAAAGCCTTGTTGCTTGAGTGTTTTTATGGTTTCTTCCAAATGAGGAAATGGCGTATTGGGCAGACAACCAATATCAATGATATCTGCTCCTTCCTCGATATAGAAGCGAGCTTTTTTGCAAATGTCCTCGACGTTTAATTCAGGTGCATCGGTAATTTCAGCAAAGATCTTCAATTCATATTGACTAAGATCTATTGAGCGGGCCGATTTTCCGAAATGAACGGGTAGATCTTTTAATTCTTTTGGACCCCGTTGAAAGTCCAGTTCAAAATGGTGTATCAGCGTATTTAATTCTCCGAGGCAACGTCCTGGCACCACAACCCGATCGGCACCGTAAGTGTCTTTTAAGCGGCGTTTTATCATGTCGGTAGTCATCAACGCGGCGACGCTTATACCCAGCACATGAACCGAGTAGGTGAATTCGGTGGGCTGCATGCTTTCCAGAGTCTGGTTTAGCTGTTTTTCGGCCAGTTTACCGGTAAGAAACAATATGTGCTCGGCCATCAAGCCAGTTCTGGGAAGCTTAGATAATGGAATCCTAGTGAATATTGGGAACTAAAGCCAGTACTTTAATTGAAATGAGGGGAGTGTTTAAGGAAGGTAGAAGGGCTCTGTTTAGAAATTGTAGCAATTTCAGTTGACTAAGCCGGCCTTAAGCATGGATTGATTTTACTGGCTGGAGTATAACGAAATCCGGGGGAACTAAGCAGAAAAGAGCATGGCCGATCTTTCTGTCCTCTGTCCTCTGTCCTCTGTCCTCTGTCCTCTGTCCTCTGTCCTCTGTCCTCTGATACCCTAAGCTACCTTGAAATTATTCACCAGATTCTGTAACTCGACGGCGAGTTTTGCCAGGTCTTCAGACGACTGAGCAGTTTGCATGGCATTATTTGCTGTGTCTGCTGATATATTAGAAATGGTATTCACGTTGCTATTTATTTCTTCTGATGTTGCGCTCTGCTGTTCGGCTGCTGTCGCAATTTGTGTGTTGGTTTCCTTGATTTTGTCAACGACGCTGACGATCGTGTCCAATGCGTTGCCGGCCTCCGCCGATTGTCCAACGCTAATTTCTGCGCGTTTTTTGCCCTGTTCCATCACCGAAACTGCTTCGTTTGTACCTGCCTGGAGTTTTTCTATCATATCCTGGATTTCCTGGGTGGATTCCTGCGTTCTGCTGGCGAGCGTTCGTACTTCGTCAGCAACCACAGCAAACCCGCGGCCTTGTTCGCCCGCCCGCGCGGCTTCAATCGCAGCATTAAGAGCCAGAAGATTGGTCTGTTCGGCAATTCCGCGGATGACATCCAGCACCGCGCCGATGCCGTCACTTTCCTGCTTTAATTTCGTAATGAAATCAAATGTTCTATCGACTTCCTGAGCAAGACCGTCTATAGAGCCAATGGTATCGTTCATCACGCGGTTACCATTTGCTGCTTCCCGGTCTGCGTTGGTTGCCGATTCGGCGGCATCCGATGCATTGCGTGCGATTTCCTGAATGGTCGCCGACATCTGATTCATCGCAGCGGCGACTTGTTCAATCTGGGAATTTTGAGTGCTGACGCCTCGTTTAGTGGTTTCGGTCACCTTTGCCAGTTGTTCCGCAGAGTTGGCGAGGGTTGCTGCATGCTCATAAATGTCGTTGACGATAGCCGAAAACTTTTTTCGGGTATTGCTATATTCCCACGCCATCCAGGCGAATTCATCTTTACCAGGGATAGCACATTTTTTAGTGAGATCGCCTTCAGCCAGGGCGTTATACGCGGCGATGATCTTTTCTGTGCGCCTAGCCGTATGGTTACCCATGATGATAGCGCCAAATACCGACCCGACAATTCCTACAGCGGCAATGATGATTTGTACCGTGTTTGACAGCGAGCCAAACTGGTGACTCACCGAAACTGCAATAATCGCCAGAGTTCCCAGGCCGGACAAGATATACATTTGCTTGGGAATGGACAGTTTTTCAAGTAGTGTGGTAAACATGGTGTACCTTTATATCGTAGCGTATGGGGTTTCAACTTTATGGGTTAATATTTGGTGCCTTGAAGTGGTCTGAGGATGGAAAGCTTACCGCAGGAAGTTGGTTTTTGATCCGCTTTCCTGGTTGAAATCACGACAGTTGTTTCTTTAGGCATCAATTCATCGAGATTTGGGTTCCAAACCCCACTTTTTCTCATGATGACTTCAATCCTCGGGCAGCTCTCTGGCTCAACGCTTCAATGGCACTATATGTTAAGCGTAGTAGAAAAAGGACCAGGGTCAACATGATTGCATTTTTTCATCTGGATAGTCGTTTCGATTGAGGTTTATGATTACTTTAAAGTAACTACTTAGCCCCTATCGAAACAGCCTTCTTTGGGGGGCTGTGGAGGAAGTGTATGCGGCAGGGAAGCCGCATCCAAGCCTGCAAGGATGTATTTACGGCGTCTTCCGGAACAGATCACCCATAGAGGGGCGAGCAGTTACACTTTAAATACCTTTTTCAAAAACTGTTTCGTTGCTCTATTATTGTGGTTAACGATAAAATATAGATACATACTTCTAGATAGATCTTAAATCTCCTTCCCATTGAATATGTATTCGTTGTGATTAGGAAAGAGCAAACCAGTGTTTAAGGAATACCAAAATGACAGAAACCAGCAGTAGTGGGTTATTTACCGAGGTACCCAGCCCGTTTTGTGGGCTGGGTACCGACGACCTGAAGATTCAGGCTGACGGTACAGAAATTAAAGTTGTTGAAAATGGCTGTGCGGTTAATACGCCTGCTTTTGAAATGCCAGTGACGGATATCAAACCACGGGTTTCGGGTAAAAAAGTAAGCCTGAAGAATGCGGTAGCGAAAGCGGCTGAAATAATGGCGGATTCGCAATTGCCACTGGTTGCAGGATTGGCGACCGATGTGGAAGGAATGCGAGCGTCTTTGTCTTTGGCCGACAAAACCGGTGCTGTCATAGATCAGATGAACTTTAACAAGGCCCTGCGTAATTTTCTGGTCGTTCATGATTCGGGCTGGATGAATACAACTTTGGCAGAAGTCAAAAATCGAGCTGACCTGTTGGTGGTGGTCGGTTTCGATTTGGAGACGTTATTTCCACGGTTTTATGATCGATTTGTTTGGAATGCGGACAGTATGCATCTTAAAAATACTGCGAGCAGAAAAATTGTTTATTTGGGAAAAGCTCCATCTGGAAAGGCGTCAACTTCGCCTAATGGTGATAGTCCTAAAGTTTTACCCTGTTCCAATGAGGCATTACCTGAAGTGGTTGCGGTACTTCGCGCGCTAATTGATGATAAACCACTGGTCGTTGACGATGTTGGTGGCATTAAGATGAGTGATTTGCAGGAGTTGGCGGAGCAGCTAAAACATGCGAATTATGGTGTTGTCACGTGGGCAGCCGGTGCACTTGATTATTCTCAAGCGGAACTCACTGTACAGACTATATGTGAAATGGTTAAAGATTTGAATCAACATACCCGTTGCTCCGGGTTGCCTTTGGCAGGTAAGGAAGGGGATCTGACGGCGTATCAGGTATCCTGCTGGCAGACAGGGTATCCATCACGGGTGAATTTTTCTGCTGGATTTCCAGATTACGACCCCTATTTGAATTCTGCTGAAAGTCGGTTGGCCGATGGCTCGGCAGATGTTTTGTTGTGGGTTTCTGCATTTAATACAGATCGGGTTCCACCGTTAGTTGATCTACCCACAGTGGTAGTCGGGCGTTCGGGGATGAAATTTGAAAAAGAACCTGATGTATTTATACCCGTAGGTATTCCGGGGATTGATCACAGTGGTCATGCTTATCGTACCGACAATGTTGTCGCGGTTCGTTTGAGTAAATTAAGAGATACCGCTCTTCCCAGTACAGCTGATGTGCTGAAAGCGATTGAACAGGCTTTGTAGGATAAATTATGCTGATAAAACTAAAGGGCGGAACTGTCTATGACCCCAAACACGGGGTGAATGGCATTGTGCGGGATATTTTTGTTCGTGACGGCCGGGTCGTTGGCAAGTCTTCCGGGAAGGTCGATAAAGAATACGACCTTCGCGGCAAAGTGGTCATGGCTGGTGCGATCGATATGCATACGCATATTGGCGGAGGAAAAGTCAACATTGCGCGGGCACTTATCCCCGAGGATCATCGTGCTGATCCGTTTTACAGAACCGAATTGCTACGCTCGGGTTGTGGAAATGCAGCTCCCAGCACATTAACCACTGGTTATCGATATGCGGAAATGGGCTACACAGCCGGTTTCGAGCCGGCAGTTTTGCCGATTAATGCGCGTCAGGCTCATATGGAAATGGGGGATGTACCGATCATTGATAAAGGTGGGTATGTCATGCTGGGAAGCGATGATTTTCTACTGCGTATGATGGCGGCTAAAAAAGACCAGCAAGCGATTAATGATTACGTGGCGTGGACCATCAAATCCGCGCAGGCAATTGGCATTAAAGTTGTGAATCCGGGTGGTATCAGCGCGTTTAAGTTTAATCAGAGGCAACTGGATCTGGATGAACAAGCGCCCTGTTTCGGAGTGACTCCCCGGGATATTCTCAAATGTCTTGCAACTGCAGTCCATGAATTGGGCGTTCCACATCCGTTACATGTTCACGGTTGTAATCTGGGTGTGCCTGGAAATAAAGATACGACTCTGAATACCATTCAGGGAATAGAAGGCCTGCCAATGCATTTGACCCATGTTCAATTCCATAGTTATGGTACTGAAGGTCATGCGAAGTTTTC
>CAZGQY010000117.1:0-13514 GCA_964528035.1 uncultured Methylococcaceae bacterium
CTAATTTGACCGATGATTCTCTAAATTCTGATGGATATATTTTTAGTTTTTCTTTGCTCATTTTAAACACACCTCTTTTCTGTTTATTTTACGTTAAGTTGTGTGTTCGGGTTAGTGTAGCCACTTCAAACGCCATTGGCATCGTCACGCCAGATAAAACTTATCAACGCCTGGCTCAATCTGCTCACTTGTCCTGGGTAGATTCTTTGGCTGTCGGGCCTCAAGGCCAAATCTACGGAGTCACCAATCGACTACATCTTTCTGCGCCGCTAAATGGCGGCGAGCAGCTTTCAAAACCACCCTATTATCTGATCAGTATAAAGCCACACATTCCAAACAACTGAAAACCGGACTGTTTTCAACTGTGCGAATTCGAATCAAAGCCCTGACAAACATTGCTGATCAATTTTCGTAACCAAAGGTGCGCCGGTTCTTTTTCTCTGAGAGGATGCCAGACCATCACAAGGTTAAAAACGGGTAGTTCAAATGGCAATGGTAATATAGTAAGCGATGTTAAGCCCATGAACCGTTGACCAATTCGCAAAGGCAGGGACAGCACCATATCGGTCTGGGCCACGATCAGGGGTGCGGATAAAAAGTGTGGGACGATCAAACCGATGCGCCTTTCCAGGTGGCGTTCTCTGAGCCACTGATCGATCAAGCCGGTTTCTGAGCCGGTTCGAGAGATTAACATATGGTTTGCCTGTAAATATTTTTCCAGCGAGAATTCCTGATCAGATGCCAGCGGGTGGTCTTTACGGACAACACACGCCATGTGGTCGCCGAAAAGTTGCTCACGTTGAAACATAGCAGGCGGGGATAATACAACTTCGAATCCAAGAACCATGTCGACCGTTTGATTTTCCAGGCTGTCAATGGGAAATTTGGACTCGGTTCGTTGAACGTGGATATCAATACCGGGAGCGATTCGTACCAAACGTTCAATCAAGGGTGGCAATAGCAGGAATTCCATATAATCGGTCGCGGCAATGACAAAGCGCTTTTGGCTACCTCCGGGATCAAACTCTTTAGGCAAACGAGTCATTCGTTCTATTTCACGCAATACTTTTCCAACCGGTTGAACCAGTGATAAAGCACGATCTGTTGGTTGCATTCCGTGAGTCGTTTTGACCAGCACCGGGTCATCCAATTGCTGTCTTAGACGGTGCAGTACATGGCTCATGGCAGATTGAGTAATACACATTTTTTCCGCAGCTCTGGAGACACTGCGTTCCTGCATTAACAGATCAAATGCGACAAGCAGGTTTAAATCGACATTCCTAAGTTTAGTCATTTTGGGTCTGGTTCTGGTGTATCTGGATTTTCAGGTAACACAGGCGACTTTCCACAGTAAACAAATACGATTATCCAGTATAAGGCCACTCCTGTATTTGCGTTATCGATTTAATGAATAATACAATGAATTTTAAACATTTCACAAAATGTCCTGTTGGCACTTAACCTTAAAACTATAACAGGAGGTTACTGTACTCGAATTTATCATGGTTGATCATAGATAAAAAATCAGTTGCGCACAGAATTTGATTTTTGTGCCACGGAAATTAAATAAAGCAACGCTTTGAGGAGTGTTTAATATGTCATCCAGATCTAGGGATTTGCCATTACAACCATATACTGGAGAAAAAGCACGACTGTGTCGAGCATATGATTTTTTAATATTGGTTTTAGCCTTCTGTTGTGGGCCCGTTTATGATTCTTGTCAGCGTTGGATTTAACGAATGGGGCCATACTTTCTGGTTTCGGGAAGAATTCTTTGCCGCACCCATCCATTGGGGATTCGTTATCGGGGTCTGGTTTGCGTTGGGGGTCGGCGGCATTCTATTGCAAGGTGTAACCCGAATTATCGAATTGTTGGAAGAAATCCATAGCACCGAGCGCAAGCATCAGTATTCATTCAACAAGCTTTTCGAACTGACATGTCGCCCGGATTTAAGCTAAGATGCTACTCATATTAATATCATTGTGGTAACTTTTAGATCCTAACGCCCTGCCGCTTAGCTAAACTGAGACACCTATGAAATGGAAGAGCCTGAAAAAGATATAAATGATAGGACTCCGGTTTGGGATTGCTTGCAGGATTTATACATGGATACAGATGTAACACTTTCTTATGGTTATATTTCTAAGATTTGTGCTGCGTCCAAATATAGTATTGAGGAATTAGAAAACATATTATTTCTAGAGGTATTACCCGCTTTAAAATTTAATATGTTTGCTCTGCCTGCCCCTGAATGGGCAGGTTTCCAAACTGAATGGATCGTTCACCGTATTTTAAAAAAACACCGGTTTGGTAAAAGAAAACCCTGGATACTTCGTAGGTATACTAATTATCACTGGAAAGCACTAATTCCTTTAATCAACGCGGAGAGATAAGATGATAAAACTGTATCAGTTTGCACGCACCTGGGGCTTGCCTAATCTGGGGCAATTTAATGTTAAGGTTGAAACCTATTTACGCATGGCGGGGATCACCTATGAAATTGTTGAAACCTTGCCATTAAAAGGCCCAAAGGGGAAGTTACCGTTTATCGAAGATAAAGGAAGAAAAATAGCCGATTCAGAATTCATTATTGATTATTTAAAAGAAACTTATGGAGATTCGCTGGATTCCTCGTTAAATTCCGAGCAGCAGGCTTCAGCATTGGCAATCAGACGCCTGCTTGAAGAACACCTTTACTGGGTCGGGATGTATAGTCGTTGGTCGGATAGCGATGGGAACTGGCAAATAAACAAAAAGGCCATCTTCTCCGGCATGCCGCCTGTAATACGGGATATTGCGGCTTTCGTATATCGTCGATGTATCATTTCCCGGCAAATCCATGGGCATGGGATGGGGCGGCATACGCGCGATGAAATTATTCAATTGGGCAACAAAGATATCGATGCTTTGTCGGATCTGCTCGGCGATAAGTCTTTTTTCATGGGCGATTCTCCGACCAGCATTGATGCAAGTGCCTTTGGTATGCTGGTGAATATTATTTGTTGCCCTATCGAATCGCCGGTAAAGGATCACGGTTTAACGAAGACCAATCTTGTCAATTATTGCAATAGATTGATGAAACAATATTATCCTGAATTGGTGGTAAAAAATTAGTCAATAATCTGTGACCGCCACCATCAATTTAATTGAGGTGGCGGTGCAGAAATAGGAATCAGCAATGCGATCCGAATAATTCAGGTCAATAAATTTGATCGGTCTGTATGTTTTAAGTTGCAGATAACCTCGCAAACATCTCATCCAACCCCGGCAGTAGTTCACCAAGCACTGATTCAGCCCTGCGCAAAGATAATCGTAAATCCAATGGCACAGCAGGATGCGTTTGTGCTGCGCTGATTGACTTTAATGGCTCCTGTGCAGTGACCTTCCAATAATCCATCAGCTTGCGTTCGTAATATTCACGTGTGACCGCCTGCTTGCCGGCAATATTTAAAAATCCGGGACAATTCAAGCGGGCCATTCGAAGTAGCGCGGATACCAGTGTATCCAGAGCAATCGGCTGACGGATCACATCGTTAAACAAAGATACTGTTTGATTATTTTCGATGGCTGAAGCAAAGAATCGGGTACTGCGTGGCATGACCCGAAAATCGTAAATCAGGGAAGTACGCACGATTGTCGCCGCAGAATAAATTTGTCCTACCCAGATCTCTGCCTGGGCCTTGGATCGACCATAGGCATTCAATGGCGTAGCTTCATCCTCGTCTTCATACGGCGACGCACAACCATTGTGAACCATATCCGTAGACACATGGATCAAACGTGCACCTATTGCTGCAGCAGCTCGCGCAACATTGGCCGATCCTTGCGCGTTAACATCCTGATGCATACATTCATCGTTACCACCGTTCAACGCCGCAGTATGAATGATTATTTTCGGTGCTGCTTTAGATACCGCGTCCATTACTTCCCGTTCATCCCGGATATCTACTCGCACCCTTTGGATTTGATCGGGCAACTCTGGCTTATGATCATAATAACAGCCGCTAACCTCATCACTCTCCACTGCGCACTGGGCCAAACGCTGACCAAGATACCCACTGATTCCGGTAATAAATACGCTCATCGCTATTCCTTATTGCGACTGCTATTCTATATTCTGTATTTGCTCTCGCATCTGCTCAATAAGAACCTTCATCTCCACAGACGCTTGGGTGGTAAAAAGATCAACAGACTTCGAACCCAGTGTATTTGCCTCACGATTGAGTTCCTGTAATAAAAAATCGAGTCTGCGGCCAGCAACATCATCATTACTTAATATTCTGCTAACTTCATCCAAATGCGCACACAATCTGTCTAACTCTTCATCGACATCCATTTTTTGCAATTGATAAACAAGCTCTTGCTCAAAGCGTCCTGAATCCACTTCAAGGCTCAAACTATCCAAACGTGATATTAAAGTTGTACGCAGTTTATTACGTATTGTTGGTATTTTAGTACTCACTTCAGAAACCAGCGTCTGTAATCGACAGCGCCGATCTTCGACTGTTGCCGCTAATTTTGCTCCTTCACGTTGACGTGATTCGATCATTTTCGTCAAAGTAGATTGCAATGCCTGTATTACAGGCTCCCTGACATCCTCAGTCTTTATCCTCGGTTCTATTTGTACACCCGGCCATTTGAGAATATCCAACGCAGAGTAGGGCGCAAATCCTTCCTTTAACGATGCAATACTGTCTGCGGCAGCGATCAAACTTCTTACCCTGGGTAGATCTACACATACATCCGATTCTTCAGCCATATTGTGGCGGCAGCTTAAAAAGCAATCGATTTTACCTCGATTCAAATTTTGACTGATCAAACGTCGAAAATCCGGTTCCAGATCCCGTAAATCATCCGGCAATCTGAAAAAAAAATCCAGATAACGATGGTTAACCGAGCGAATTTCCCATAGAAAAACAACTCGATTGCTCTGTATCTCGCAACTTGCGAATGCGGTCATACTACGAATCATAAAATTTTTCCTATACTCAATGGTAACGCGGTCTGTATTGCACAGTTCAATATTGTTATTAAATCACGAATAAGCCTAATTACACTCAGTATTTCTGATGAATTTAACTGCCAGAACAAAGATCATTAATTGCAGGACGCGCCAACCCCAATGACGGCAAGCTATTACGATCCGGACACCTATCCGAGTGAATGGAATTTTCTCCAATCCGGCACCATACTCGATCATTATATGATCGAAAAACCCATTGCCGGAGGCGGCTTTAGCTCAGTGTATCTTGCACGGCAACTATCCGATCAACACCAGGTTGCCATAAAAGAGTACATGCCTCGCCGACTCGCACACAGAACCTGGCAAAATCAGATCGTCCCACACAGCCCAGAAACCCGGTCTTTGTTTTTGCGTGGAAAAACCCTATTTGTCGAGGAAGCCAAAGCACTGGGGAAACTAAAACACCCGAATATTGTGGAAGTTCTCAATTTCTTTCCAGCAAATTCGACCATATACCTGGTCATGACTTACGACTACGGCAAAAACCTGTCGTCCTATATCAAGGATAAAAAAGGCAATTTAACCCTCCAGTTTATACTGACTGTATTTCCGGCTCTTCTAGAGGGTGTGCAAACCATTCATGAAGCCCATCTGCTTCATCTGGATATAAAACCGGAAAATATTCTCATTAGACCTGGAGGCGACCCTCTATTACTGGATTTCGGCGCAGTACACCCGTTTCCAAAGACCGAGAAATGGACACCGGGAAAAGTACTTACTAAAGGTTTTTCACCGCCAGAGCAATACCCAGTTGACGGCAATGTAGGCCCCTGGAGCGATATGTATGCAATCGGTGCAACCATACGCACGTGTATCGAAGGACGTCCACCACCTCCGTCGCCAGACAGGGTAAACAACGATACTTTAAAACCCCTGGCCAGTACCTTTAAAAGAAAGTATCCATTGAAACTACTGAAAATGGTTGACGCAAGCCTGGAACTTGACCTAAAAAACCGACCACAGTCTACAATAGAAATGATGGATTCAATTTCTCAATGTTGAATCTGTAGTACCTACTCCGTTAGTTTCAGAAGACCTGAACTCACAGAAAATGACTCGATTCCGAATCAAATAAAGCAATATTTCTGAGTTTCGTTCCTCAACACCAGCCTGTATTCAATCAGTCTCGGAATATTTTCTTCGAAAACCGTAACACGTTGACTTATATCTGTTAGAGCAAGAGGGCTGAGTATAGAGCTTTGGATACGAGCGGCAATCTATTTTTTTATAGAAGAATTGATAAACCTGGGAAAGCCGGCCAGGATTTCACGCACTTTTTTTCCACTACAAAGTTCCTGACCAACACCCGACTGTTTACATCGAGCATCCAGAAAGAGTTGAGCGCTTTCACTTTCACTCAAGCCAATTCGTGAAACCGAGAGCGCTATGTCAGATTCCTCGACAGGTGGCGCTGAGTAAATGATCACACCCGTATTGATTCTAAGAGGCGTGGTTGCATTTTTGATGACATAGGTTTTAGCCAATTTCCACGCCTTGTCACAAACCTGTTGGTCAGGACAATAAGCAACGCTTATTATAATGGCATTTTCATCTTCCACTTCAGCAATAATGGTTTTATTCTCGTCGGCCAACTTAATCAGAGTCCCTTCGCTTGCAGTAACTAATGTTCTGAAGCGCGCAAGATCTTCGGCATATTTTTTCCGCAATTCGAGTTTATGCCCATTTAAATTTTTGATTTTATTGCGATTATCTTCGAGCTGGTTACGGGAACCCCGAATTTCCTTAACAATTCTTTCAGGTACTATTTTGCCGTTGCGTTCCATGTCGGCGGCTTGTTTTTCCTGACTTTTCAGCAAGGTCTCCAAACGCTTAATATTTGAAAAGGTAACCGATTCCAATACCTGGATAGTGGATAGCTTTGCTTGCAATGTGCGCTCGATTTCCGCCTCACTTTGGAAGGTGCGTAAAAGCACCTGATCTTTTGCCTGATGCTCTTTAAGTAACCTTATTTGCTCGGATCTCAAAGACTGCAACTTGGCCTCACGATTGAGCTGTTCTCGAGTTTTCGCTGCCTCAACGACACTAACGGTAACACCTTGATCATTTAATTTCGAACGGCCGAATTTAGAGTGCTTTGGAGGGACCTTATCCGAATAATAAATATGACCTTTCTCGTCAACCCAACGATAAAGGTTTGGGATATCTCCGGCATTGCATTGCAACGACAACACGGAGAAACTAATCGCAAAGAAAAGGATGAGGTAGTGCAGATCCATTGCAGATTATTTTTTTAAACTGATTATTGTTTCAGCGATTGTCATATAAATAAGAGTAGCTGCTGAAAATTTTGAGTCAACTTTAATACTCCTAACCTTATTCATTCAATAACCCACCATAGTATTTCTATTCCCGGACACCTATCTAACTGTCTCCGTATGCTTGACGATAATCGACTATTGTCTGCACCTGCTGCCTAAATTTATCATCGGTATTTAGATACTCAATAATATTCTTCAGACTGATGACTGAATAAACCGGGATACCAAATTCAGAACTAACCTGCGATACAGCGGACAAAGAATTTTGACTTTGTTCCTGCCGATCCAGCGCAATAAGCACACCACAGGGTCTTGCTCCGGCACGTTCAATAATCGATACAGACTCACGAACCGATGTTCCAGCAGTAATCACGTCATCTAGGATTAACACAGAATCTGACAATGGCGCACCAACCAGATTGCCTCCTTCTCCGTGATCTTTAGCTTCTTTGCGATTAAAACAAAAAGGAATATCGATATCGAAATGTTCTGCCAGAGCAATTGCAGCAGCACTAACTAAAGGGATACCTTTGTAGGCTGGACCATAAAGCATGTCCGTTTGTAGCTTGGAATGAATCAATGCATTGGCATAAAAATATCCCAACCTGGATAATTGGCGCCCGGTATTGAACAGTCCTGTATTGAAAAAATAGGGGCTGGACCGACCTGATTTAAGTTTAAAATCGCCAAATTGTAACACGCCTGCATTTATCGCATATTCAATAAATTCTTGCTGATACGGTTGCATTTTCATTGACTCAGAATTTTTTTTTAATGGATAATCAGTACTTCATTTATCGGGAAGTCATTGAAATGGCGGTATGTGGATTTTATTGCTGGGTGAACATGCCTGCCATGTTTCGACCTGGAAATTTCCAAGCAGTTCCCAAAAAGAAATATTATTTCAATTTATAGTGAACCGACTCAAGACATCATCAAGAAAATTTCGACCCTTTACCGTGCAGCGAATCGTCATTTCTTTCCTCTCCAATAAACCCTCATCAATACATGCTGAAAGTTGAGGCTCCAAAGTCGTCGCAGATAATCCGGTCCTTTGGCTGTACATTGACAATTCAAAACCCTGATTCAGGCGAAGAGCGTTCATTAGAAACTCAAGTACCCGACTCTCCTCGGTGACAATAGATTCGTTTCCACAAGGCTCATCTGTAGCCATTATTTCCAGATAACGAAGCGGATGCTTGACTTTGTAGTATCTGATTATTTTATTCGTCTGACTTTGAGTGATTTTGCCGTGTGCACCTGCTCCAATCCCAACGTAATCACCAAATTGCCAATAATTGAGATTATGCTGGCAAAAGTTTGAATTTGCAGCGAAAGCAGAAATTTCATATTGATAATAGCCACACTGGTTAAGATAGGAATAACAGGCCTGTTGTATTTCCCAGATAATATCTTCTTTAGGCAATATTGGCCGGTTTTTGTAAAAAAAAGTATGCGGTTCTATGGTCAGTTGGTAAAAAGATAAATGACTCGGTTTTAAAGCGATTGCTCTTTTCACATCGGCTAACGCATCTGCCAGGCTTTGTTTGGGCAAACCAAACATCAGGTCTATATTAAAATTATCGAACCCGGCTGCATGGGCGCTTTCTACTGCATAACCAGCCTCATCGGCCGAATGTATTCTTCCGAGGCTTTGCAAATGTTGGGATTGAAAACTCTGTATTCCGATAGACAGACGATTCACTCCTGCGTCTCGAAATCCATTGAATTTGTCTTTTTCAAGAGTACCGGGGTTTGCTTCAAGTGTAATCTCCAGCTCAGCACTCAAATTCGTTCGTTGACGAATTTTGCACACTAATTCGTCGATCCCCCCGACTGAAAACAGGCTGGGTGTTCCCCCACCGAAAAATATACTATGGATCGTTCTCCCTGCGACTCTCGGTAATTCACGATCCAAATCACGCAGCAAGGCATCGATGTAGGCTTTTTCCGGCATAACCTGATCGACTTTATGGGAATTAAAATCGCAATATGGACATTTTCGGACACACCACGGAATATGAATATACAGCCCTAATGGAGGCTCCTGTAATAAATTTTGCACGCCTGTATTTGAATATATTTGAACAACTCGGCGAAATGTCCTATCCCGTGAACTGGACCGCAGGATATCTATCCAGAATTGGACGGGTTGCGAACAACCGAGGAAAAAGTTAAGTCCCCATAAGATCCAGCAGATGAACTAAGGCTTGTGCTCGATGGCTGAGACGATTTTTTTCTTCACTGGGGAGCTCAGCTGAAGTACATTGTTTGTCTGGAATATAGAAAACAGGATCGTAACCAAAACCATTTTGTCCTCTGCTTTGCCTCAATATAACACCTTCCCACACACCTTGAGCAATAATCGGGCAGGGATCGTCGGCATGACGCATATATACGATTACACATCGGAATCGTGCTGAACGTTGACCGTCGGGTACCGCAAACATGTCCTCGACAAGCTTGTTTAGATTATCCAGATCACTGGCTCCAACTCCCGCGTAGCGCGCCGAATACACCCCCGGTGCACCACGCAAGGCATCGACTTCGATTCCCGAATCATCTGCAATGGCGGGCAACCGACTATATTGAGCCGCATTCCTGGCCTTAATAATCGCATTTTCTACAAAAGTAGTACCTGTTTCATCCGCGTCCGGAATATTGAATTCGGACTGGGCTACAATATCCATGGTTCTGAGTATCGACTGGATTTCACGAATTTTACCCGGATTACTACTGGCAAGAACAACACGGGATGACATTATTCCAATCCCAGTGCGGCACGCTGTTTACTCATGATCTGAGCGATCCCCTGCTCGGCAAGTTGCAGCATCGAATCCAGTTCATTTTTGCGAAATGCATGGCCTTCCGCCGTACCTTGTATTTCTATGAAGGCGCCCGCATCATTCATAACCACATTCATATCTGTTTCTGCAGAACTGTCTTCGGCATAATCCAGATCAAGAATAGGAGTACCGCCCACTATACCCACAGAAACAGATGCAATCTGTCCATGAATCGGATTGGTCTTTATTTTACGTATTTTTACCAGATGTCCGATGGCGAGCGACAATGCTACAAAGCCTCCGCTAATCGACGCTGTACGAGTACCACCATCTGCCTGAATAACATCACAGTCTATCGTTACCGTTCTTTCTCCCAGAGCTTTGAGATCAATCGCTGCGCGCAGTGAACGACCAATCAATCTCTGAATTTCCAAAGTGCGTCCACCCTGTTTGCCACGTGCGGCCTCCCGCCCCATACGTTCATGGGTAGATCGAGGTAACATCCCATACTCGGCGGTAATCCAGCCGCTCCCGCCACCCTTCAAAAAACGGGGCACCCGATTTTCTATGGTCGCGTTGCAGAGTACCCGCGTATCTCCGTATTCAACAAGCACAGATCCCTCTGCATGTCGGGTATAACCGCAGATAAGATTCGTTTCTCTCATCTCGTCAGCATTGCGTCCACTGGGTCTCATATGTTTCCTCGAGTCATTTTAAAAAGTACGCTAGTATACCTTATCCGCCAGTCACTCCTCAGAGTGTTTTATCTTTACGATTACCCCTGGAAACACCACTGTGCAGCCACTCCTAATGCAAAATACTGTTAAATAAAGTAAACAACGACCCAACAATCGATGACTATTTCGGATAACACTCGTAAACGATGTCTGCGGATTTTGGGGCTGGTTGTACTACTGGGTGCAATGGCTCTACTGTTTGGTTTTCATTATATTGAGAAATCGCTACCTCAACGAACAGGAACAATTCATATACCCCAGATGTCAGCCCCGGTAACGATCAAATTTGACAAATATAGTGTACCCAGTATTCACGGAAATTCACAATTGGATGTATCCAGATCACTCGGTTTTATAACTGCTGGCGACAGGCTCTTTCAAATGGATCTTATTCGCCGAAAAACCAGCGGTCAACTGGCAGAAATATTTGGCAAAGTCGCGCTGGCCAGCGATATCCAGCAACGACATTTAAACTTTACAACTGCCGCAAAAAAAATTGTCTCCCATCTTCCCAAGGATCAATTGGCGGTTTTAAAAGCTTACTCTCAAGGTGTGAATGATTATTTGGCTCAAACCAGCGTATTACCACCGGAGTTTTTATTATTAGCTTATCAACCCCGCCCGTGGACACCTGAAGACAGTATTCTTGTTGCCTTAAGCATGTTTCAAATGCTCTCCTGGACGAATGACGAAGAACGTATGCTAAGCATCATGGATGCAAGCTTAAGTGATCATGTCATTAAGTTTTTCACACCAAATATCGACGACTTCTCAAAAATTCTCACCGGTGGCGAAGGCTCAGCCCGACCCATTGTACCTATTCCCATAGCGGAACTTTCACGATTGCGCTCAACGCCTCCAGCAGCTAAACAAAAAATAACCGTAGTCGTTAACCCAGCTATCGCGGGTTCAAATCATTGGGCGGTCAATCATCAGAAAACATCCGATGGACGAGCGATTATAGCCAATGACATGCACCTTCCATTGTCAGTACCCAATATATGGTATCGTGCAAATTTGCGCTATGACGATGTCCAGCTAGCGGGAGTAATACTACCCGGATTGCCCGTATTAGTGGCCGGCAGCAATAAAAACGTTTCATGGGGATTTACCAATGCAATGGCTGATGTAATGGATTTAGTAAAACTAAAACTAAATCCAGTCAACCCGAACCAATATCTAAGCCCTGAAGGTTGGAAGCGTTTTGATTTTATCCGCCATGAAATTTCTATAAAAAACCACACCCCTACCATCCTGGTGGTCAAACAAACACAATGGGGGCCAGTTCTTCCTTCGCCTTTGTTAAATAGTCCGGTGGCGTTGAAATGGACTGCACTGGAACCCTCCGCTGTTAATATGGGCCTCATGTACATGGATCGCGCAGATTCGGTTGGAAGTGGCGTGACTATTATAAAAAATGCTGGCGGGCCACCCATGAATGTATTATTAGCCGACAGCCAGGGTGCCATCGCCTGGACGCTCATGGGAAAATTTCCACTGCGCCTTGGCTTCGATGGTTCAGTCAGTCAATATTGGAACGATTCAAAAATCCAATGGCAAGGCTACATTCCCACACAAGAATTACCCTATGTGATCGATCCGGACAATGGTTTTCTTGTCACTGCAAACAATCAGACATTGGGAACCGATTATCCCCATACACTGGGACATAATTATTTACATAGTTATCGAGCCTATCGAATCAGTGAACGGCTTACATCAATGAACGCAGTCACAGAAAAAGACCTGTTCGATCTGCAATTGGATACAAGAAGCGAATTCTATGATTTTTATCAAAAACTGGCCCAATCTTTACTTGATGCAGCAAACCTAAAACAAAATCCCGAACTCATAGAGCTGAAGGACGAAATAGACGCATGGAACGGTCATGCCGATGCTGACAGCCGGGGCTTGAGTTTACTGATTGAATTCAGAAATACACTGGCCCAATCCATAATCCCTGCTTATCTGAATATCTGTAAACACACAGATAAACAATTCAAATACAAATGGTTTGAATTGGATACACCACTACGCCAATTACTTTCAGAAAAAAATCCAAAAACACTTCCTGGAGCAGATAAATTTAAAGACTGGAACAGCTATTTACTAACCTTGCTGATTCAAAGCACCAACAAACTGAAACAAAATCATCAGCTCACATCTTTGAAAAAATTCGCCTGGGGACAAATTAATCAGGCTGAACTGGCCCACCCACTGAGCAAAGGAATACCCTTTATTGGAAGTTTGATTAATATGCCCAAAGAACAAATGTCCGGTTGTGGATATTGCGTTCGGGTCATACAAAAAAATTTCGGCGCTAGTGAACGCTTCGTTATTTCTCCTGGCTATCAGCAACAAGGTTTTTTTAATATGCCTACAGGGCAGTCTGGCAATCCGTTATCAAAATATTATTCTGACCAGCAACACTATTGGTCCAGAGGCATTCCTTTGCCGTTCTCTTCAAATAAATCCCTGACAAGCTTACGGTTGACACCATAACTCGTTAAGTTGCTACTAAAAAGACCCGTTACTCCTTAGATAAAAGCTCCATCTATATATAAGGTGTCCCAAGTCGATCACCGTGCGCATTTCACAAAAAACGTGTGAATAACGTACAGCGATTATTCATACAGGTGCGTAAAGTAACACTTGAAAGGACGAACAGCCCCACACCGAAACTTTAAG
>CAZGQY010000118.1:0-13464 GCA_964528035.1 uncultured Methylococcaceae bacterium
AATTGTATTATATTGTATTATATTGCCTTTTTATTGGGAACCGTTTAGCCGTGCAGCTGTTCTTCCTGCGCCAACTCTGACATAATCAGACCACTGAAAACAATTTGTCAAAATTGGCAATTTCGAGAATTTTTCGAACTGAGGCATTGGCATTGATAATTTTAACATTGTCTCTTTGATCGCCAACCTTATCCCGTAATACCAGCAACATTCCCAAGGCTGAACTGTCAACGTATTCGGTCGCGCGAAGGTCAACGACAAATTGTTTTATCGCTGCCGGAGCCTTATCGAAGGCCGAACGAAAATCCTGGTGTTGGCTAAAATCAAAACGACCTGAAATGCTTATGGTCGCTTCGTGTCCACTGCTGCTTAATCTTGTATTAATACTCATATGCTTCACTCTTTTAGTTCATGGTTTCTATTCAGCCTATTGGATATTCACGGCACAGATATCACAACTGTTCAGAACGCCTAATAGCATCCCTGTAGACTGTGCTGCACATCCTCTCGCAACACTCTGAACAGCCGAACAAGCTACACCTGTCATTCAAAAACACTGAATCATTATCTTTACACTGGTTAATAATCCTTCTTTTAAAACATCTCGATTTCGCCCTGCTCCATAGAACTCTGTTGTACAACTTTTGATCGTTGTTGGCGTTGCGCTCGTATCTCCACGAGCTTATTTCTTTCCGACTCCAATTCGGGAAGCCAGTCCTGGTAACTACTTTCAGGCAAATCACTAATCGCCTCACCGACCTGTTGAATAAGACGTGGGATACTTTCGCTCTCTTCAATAACCCCTTCAACTAACTGACGGGACAAATCTTCAAACTGCAAGCCTCTGACTGCGGATCCAACACTACCCTCTATTTTGTTACTCAAAGAAGACACATGACTCAATCTTCCTGCAAGTGTCTCATTCAATGAACTGATTTCATTCATCATATCGTTGACCCGCGATTTTGACTCTATCGCAAAAGTCATATCTTTAGAGGCCAGTCCTTCTACCCGGCTAATCACTTGTTCAATATTTCCTCTGGATTCTTTAATGACTCCTCTTATTTGTACACTAAAGTCATCTGAATGCCGGGATAATGAACGAACCTCGTCCGCCACAACCGCAAAGCCCCGACCCGCCTCACCCGCACGCGCCGCCTCTATTGCAGCGTTTAGCGCAAGTAAGTTAGTTTGATCAGCGATTTGTTGCACACCCAGTAATAATTTTTCAATTCTCCCCATAAAATCACCGATCTGGTTAATATGGTGAACCATCTCCATGCTTTCCTTACTGGTTTTCAACAAATTATCGACGAAATAATGCAATACTTTTTCTGTTTCAACGACAAAATCCTGGATATTCAAGCCAGCACCTCCGTCCGATCCAGCCGCCTCAGAAAGATTATTCATCAGACTGGAAACCTCAGAATTCTGCTCATATGAAAGAGTATTGAGGTCATTAAAACTGGTATTCATGGTAGACACAGCGTCTGCAACCACGTTTTTTACCTGTATGAGTTCTGCTCGATACTCACACAGATCTTCATTAACCACTAATTCCAGTTCGGACAAAACCGATTGAATGCCCGCTTTTAGCTGCAATGGCGTATCGTCCTCAATTCTGGCAACAGTCGACGGTTTACGGGCATATAATAAAGCGGCTATCAACCATATTGACGAATGCAAAAATATCAGCACCGACAACCTCATTCCTGTATAAGCAACCACAGGAAGCACCATAAAAGCTCCACTGGCTAAAACAGGAAGGAAAAAACATTTTGTCGCTGAATTCATTTTTAAATCTTATTGTTTGGCTACCATTGCACACGGATTATCAATTCATCTTTGCCAATATACTTTGGCCAACCTTGCTGAGTGGTAACACCTGATCAGTACATCCTAATCTGTACGCTTCACCGGGCATTCCCCACACGACACTCGTGGCCTCATCCTGAATAATAGTAGATGCTCCGGCATTGTGCATTTCCTGCATACCTTTAGCACCATCAGCACCCATACCCGTCAACAAAACACAGATGGCATTAGCACCGACATTTTTAGCCATAGAACTGAACATGACATCGACCGAAGGTTTATGCCGATTTACAGGAGCGCCATCATCCAGAACGGCCACATAGCGGGCGCCGTTTCTTCGAATCAGTAAGTGTTTATCACCCGGTGCAATATAGACATTTCCAGGTAATATGGCCTGGTTGTCTTCAGCAATGCAGACTTTCATCTGCGAGATATCACTGACATGACGGGCAAATGACTTACTGAAAGACGCGGGTAAATGCTGACTGATAACAATTGCAGGCATGTTCGCCGGTAATTCACATAACACATCCTTGATTGCTTCTGTCCCTCCGGTTGAAGCACCGATACCTATAATCTTATCCGTAGTATTAATTTTTTGCCGACCGCATGCCAGCTTGTTGTCACTGGCCACACTCATACCCGTGGTTCCGTTTGCAGCCACAGCATCAACATGTCTGGCGGCCCTGCCGAAATTTCGTGATTTTGATGCGATTTTTATCTTTGCATGGATCTCTTCCGCATAGTCATTCAGACCATGGGACACGTCAATTTTTGGCTTGGCGATAAAATCCACCGCACCCAGACGCAATGCGTTCAAAGTCACCTCAGCACCCTTTTCTGTCAAGGTGGAGATCATAACCACCGGCATGGGCCGTAATCGCATCAGATTATCCAGGAATGTCAAACCATCCATGCGCGGCATTTCCACATCCAGTGTCAAAACATCCGGCCGCAATGCCTTTATTTTATCTCTGGCGATAAATGGATCCGCCGCAGTATCAATAACTTCCATTTCTTCACTGCTGTTGATGATTTCGGTCAATAACTTACGAACCAACGCCGAATCATCGACAACCAGAACACGTATTTTTTTCATAGCCACAATAGTTCCAAGCATGCCCTAAAACAGTTCAACTTCACTCTCAACCCTTTCTTCTTTGATATGGTCCAGATATTCCACTTCAGATTTGACGATCGATTCAGTACCATGGCGTTTCAATTTTTTCACAAGGGAGCGCCCGGTCGCAGGAAAATAAAGCAGCATGCGAGGATAAATGCCGCCCAGATCCTGACCAACAAGTTCAAATCCTTCTGTATTAATATATTCAAGTACGAATTCGATGTTCGTCAAACCAATATTTGCTGCGGAAGCCATCAGGCTACCGCCACCAAAAACCTTTAATTCCAAACACCGCCGTCGCGCACCATGAGACAGAATCGTATTGATTAAATGCTCCATCGCATAATTGCCATATCGGGTCGACTTTCCGACTACAAATTCTTCTTCGTTTTTTCGATGATCTGAAGTTTCCGGTAACATAAAATGATTCATGCCACCAACGCCCGTTGTCGTATCACGCACGCATGCAGATACACAGGAACCTAACACGGTAACAATCGCTTCATCCTGTTCGGTAACATAAAATTCACCCGGAAGAATGCGCGCGGCGACGCAATTATGTCTCGCATCCCAGCGTCGACGAACATGCTCAAAACCAGGTAAAGACCTAGGCAGTTTCGTATTCGACTTCAACAGTTGCATTCTTGGCTCCGTTTCGATAAATGGTTTTTCCAACCAGATCAAACTGATTCGTTATCCGATGTAATGTTTCCGAATGACCTATAAACAGACAAGAGTCCTCCGCGAGTATGTCAGAATAACGGCCAACTAATTTTTCCTTGGTCTCATTATCGAAATAAATCAACACATTTCTGCAAAATATAACGTCAAAAGGCCCATTCATCGGCCAGGATTTCATAAGATTCAATTGTGAAAATTTAATAATTGATCTCAGCCTTTCATCAACACGAACCTTATTTTCCTGACCACCTTTACCTTTTTTGAACCAACGTTTGACTCGCCGATCATCCAGACCCTCTATTCGGTCTTTTGTATAAACCCCGGTGGAAGCCTTTGATAACACGTCGGTATCAAGATCGGTCGCCAGAATTTTAATATCCCAGCTACTCGGAACCTGCTCAAGCAGAGTCATGGCAATTGAATAAGGCTCCTCTCCTGTGGAACAACCGGCCGACCAGATACGAATACGCCTGGACGCTGCATTTCTTTGCATCAGCTCAGGAAGAATTGTTTTGCTTAAAAATTCAAAATGATGATTTTCTCTGAAAAATGAGGTCAGATTTGTCGTAATCGAATTAATAAACTCGGAAAACTCCGCTCCGCAGCCCTTCGACAGTACCTGGCAATACTCAGAAAAATTCGACAACCCCAGGCGGCGCAGATGTTTACACAACCGGGAGTAGAACATGTCATATTTATCGTCTGAAACAACGATTCCGGAATGTTCATTTGACATTTTTCTGAGAAAATCAAAATCCTGCTGACTAAAAGGAAATTCACGTTTTTTCCGATCCATAGCTTTACCGTCTTGTTATCCGCTTCAACTGTTAACACCCAACAGGTCTACCACACCAAGCATTCTTGCTGAATCCATAAACTGTTCGGAAGCATTAGAAATTCGATATTGCTGATTCGATGCATTTGTTTCCTTTAACAATGCGATCAGCAATTGCAGTGTCGTGGTATCGACCGATTCGACATTGGAGGCATCAATTTCAAATGAATCACGTTGCTGCAGTATTTCAACGAACCGGGAATGCAACGCACCAACACTTTCAATATTGAGGACAGAATTTAATTTTAGAGTATCACCCAGATCTTCTGCAGGCATCGAATCAGGTCCCCGAGAAACGGCTTCTGATTCACTGGAATCTTCATCCGTATCACTATCCATCCATTCCAATGGATCTTTATTAAAACCCTTTTTATTACTCGTGTTTGTCATGCCATCAACCTTTCACCAATCAGATCTTCCGCCAGTTTTCGGAAATCCCGTGCTGCACCACTTCCGGGTCTTTGTTCAACAACCGTCCTTCCGATTCCGGTACATTCCGCTACCAACGCCGCTTCTCGAATTGGCGTCGCCAAAATGCTTTGCGGAAAATGCTTTTTAACACTTTGTAAAACATTTCGAGCTAAACGTCGATTCTTGTGAAACCGAGCCATCAACAACCAAACCCGAAACACTCGGTTCAATTTTTTTTCGAAAAGACGCACAGTACGAATCATTTGAGAAAGACCCTGCAACGCAAGATATTCCCCTGTCATCGGAATCAAAATCTCATCGGCTGCGTGCAAGGCGTTCCATGCCAGTTGCCCCGCTGACGGAGGGCAATCCAGGAGGATAAAATCGCGATCATCAAAACGGCCCTGCATCGCTGTGTGCAACAATTCTCTATGTTGGTTACCACAGCCTTCTTCGATCCCGGACAAACGCTTGCCAGCCGAGATCAACTGCAAACCATCACGGGCATTGACGATGGATTTTCCAATGTCTTCGCCATCCAGCAATGCACTATCAACTCCAGTCTTCACATCATATTTCCCCAGGCAAAGCGCCAGATGGTTTTGTGGATCCAGGTCGATTACAGCCACATTGCAGCCAGCCAAGGCTAATGCATGCCCCAGGTTCGCAGTTGTTGTCGTCTTTCCGACTCCTCCCTTAAAATTAAGGATTGCGATAATTCGAGGCATCAGTTTCGCACTTCTACCGTTGAAAAGTCGCTTGGATCCAATAGTTTATCGACATCCAGCAGCATAACCGTCGGTTTACCAAGAACCATACCTTTCATGTAACGCGTATCCACAATGGGACCCAAATCGGGATTGGGCTGTATCTTGCCCGGCTTTACATCAAGCACATCCGACACAGCATCCGCCACAATCCCCATGACCTGCGTTGATTGTGCTCCAGCTATACTCAAAACGATCACTACAGTGACGGCTGTATATTCAACATCGTCCAGCCCAAAACGAGCTCTGAGGTCAACAATAGGTACCATGACCCCTCTCAGGTCGAGCATACCGCGAATATAATTCGGCGTATTTGGCATCTCGCGTACTGGTTCCCACCCCTTTATTTCCTGAACCTTCAAGATATCTACACCGTACACTTCACCAGAAAGTTCGAAGGTCAAATACTGTGCCGTTGCCATATCATCGAGTACATCTGCTTGCATCTTCGTTTCCTATCGGGTGACACCTAAAGGCAGTCCAAAAATCGAACCATCTGCTGAATTACAAAATTAAACCCACGACTCAACCTAAGTTAAAATTCTTCCCATTCCTGATCGTCAATGGCTTCCGCCGCCGATGAAGTCGATACAGGAATTGCAGGCGGGTTGGCACGTGGGGCAGGCTTTGAGGGCTGTTGCCGAGCTTCAGGAGACGCTGATACTGCACTGTTCTTGCCCTGTTTTATTTTGAAAAAACCCAGCAAATTGACCATATTGCCGGACTGCTCACTCATGGAAATACTTGCTGCTGAGGCCTCCTCAGCCAGTGCGGCATTCTGCTGCGTTATGCGATCCATTTGTGTCACTGCCTGGTTGACCTGTACGATACCTTCCGATTGTTGCTGACTGGCCGCAGCAATTTCCGCAACGAAATCACCCACTTTTTTTACGCTGCTAACTATTTCAGTCAACATTTCTCCGGAATCATGAACCAACTCAGCACCGACACGTACTTTTTCCACGCTACTTTGAATTAACTCTTTGCTTTCTTTTGCAGCAGTTGCACTTCTTTGCGCAAGATTTCGAACCTCGGTCGCGACAACAGAAAAGCCTCTTCCCTGATCACCCGCCCGGGCGGCTTCAACCGAAGCATTCAAAGCGAGCAGATTGGTCTGAAACGCGATCTCGTCAATCACACTAATTATTTCTGCAATTTTGGCACTACTGGTATTGATTTCATCCATAGCCGTCACTGCTCGATTAACCACATTACCCCCATTCTCTGCCAGTTCGCGGGCAGTATTGGCAACATCGTTTGCCTGTTGGGCGTTATCGGCATTGTTTTTTACAGTGCTGGTCAGTTGATCCATACTGGACGCCGTTTGTTCAAGGCTGGATGCCTGTTCATCAGCACGCTGCGACAAATTGTTATTCCCTGTTGCGATTTCCTGAGAGGAATTATTGATAAAATCCGCAGTATCCCGGACTTGCCCAAAAATACTGCCCAGCTTATCCTGCATCGAATTGATCCCTTCTTTTATCGATGCATAGGTGCCGTCATAGTCATTGGTAATTTTATCCTCCAAATCTCCCGAAGACATCGACGATATGACATGGTCAATATCACTGAACACCGATTCGACAGAATCAGCTAACAGGTTAATACCGTTGCTTAAATCCGCAAAGAATCCCTGTTTTCCGGCTACGTCCAATCGACTGCCAAGATTGCCTTTTTGCACGGCTTCAACAATGCCTGCTATTTCATCCTGTATATGAACCTGCTCGGTACGATCCAGCCACTCCACGACCGACCCTAAACGTTCACCCTGATCACCTGTCACCGGATTCGCGGTTATAAGGAAATGCCGCCCACCAATGACCAAAGATGTTTCAACAGTCCCTTCCAGTTTTTCTAATTTCTTACGCTGAGCCTCGGATTCGGCAAAAAACAAATCGATATTTGCACCAAACAAAGAATGAGTATCGAAATCAGGCAGATCTTTGCGAATATCGTCTTGTGCATTACTAAACATTTCTTTGACGCCATCATTAAGATAAATGATGTTGCGCTCGGTATCCGCAACCATTACATTAGTCGACGCGTTGTCCAATGCCTGTTTCAGCCTGTTGGTGGCAACCGCTACAGTCTGAATTTCGTCAAGATCATAATTCAACTTGACCTGCATACCCTGCATAGCGCGCAGCAGGTCTCCCAGATCTCCAGGTGTGCTGATATCCAGATCATTACGAAATTCGCCGTCGGTTAAACGATATAAAGCATTGGTAATCTGATCCAGAACTGTCTTTAAATGACGGCTCAATGAAAATCCCACGAACCCGATGAAAGCCATCGAAGCCACGACAAGACCGGCCACAATATAGTTTGCCTGCATTGCAAAAACCAAGGCTAGCGCAACCCAACCCAACATCGAGATCGACATCGTCACACTCATTTGCTTTGCGAAAGGCAGTTTTGAGAAAAAACCAAGTCGATCCATAAACTTCCGTTTTGGACGTAGACTTTTCTTACCGGTAATGACCCCACGATAAAGTTCTTCCACATCAGAAATTTGATGACGGTTCGCCGGATAACACACGAATAAAACTTCATCAACTTTGAAGTTTTTATAGATCGGGGTGATATTGGATTGCAACCAAAGATGATCACCGTTTTTACAGCGGTATTTGAGCAGACCTTTCCAGGGAAAGCCCTGTTTCACGGTCTCCCATAAATGATTATAGATCGCAGGAGGAATATCCGGGTGTCGCAAACTCTCCTCGCCCACTCCAACCACTTCCTGATCTACATAGCCCAGAATTTTTAGAAACTTATCGTTACAATAACTAAGCTGCCCCTTCAAATTAGTTTTTGTAACCAATAAATCCGCTGGGTCCACTGGTACTTCACGATTTGTCACCGACATATTTGCATTCATAACCTATTACCTTTAATACAACCTTGATATAAATTCACCGAAGCAACGATACTCTCGGAGAACCACGCTTTTGCCTTATTTTCAATTAATCCGCCTGACTCACTCCATTCAACTGCATCAATTTGTCCACATTTAAAACCCTGATCATGCGATCATTTGCTGTAGCTAAACTCGAAATAAACTGCGTATTCACTTTCTCCCCAAATTCTGGTGCTTTCTGTAACAGAGACTTTTCGACATCGGCAACATCTGAAACAGAGTCAACGATCATGCCCATGATTTTTGATTCTTCGTCTTCATGAACCTGTACAATTATTACCGCAGTAATCTCTGTAGTTTCAGCCGATTCAAAACCAAAACGCTCTCTGAGATCGATCACTGGAACAATCGCACCGCGAAGGTTCAGCACACCTTTTTCATAATGAGGTACATTCGGAATCCTGGAAACAGACTCCCAACAACGAATTTCATGTATCCTTAAAATATCTATCCCATATTCTTCTTTACCCAGCTTAAAAGTCAGAAACTGTATCAATTCGGGCTGATTGTTCGGAACGCCGTTTTCGTTTGCGTCACCTGAATCTGTATGTGCGACCTGACTATTCATTGGTTATCACTAGACTTAATATTAATAAAAATCATCAGGCGGCTGATTTGTTTGTATTGAACTGAGTGGATAATGTCATTAATCCTGGTATATCCACGATCAACGCCACCGACCCATCGCCCATAATCGTCGCCCCGGAAATTCCATCGACCCGTTTATAATTGGTTTCCAGGGATTTGATAACCACTTGGTGTTGTCCCAATAAATCATCTACAAGCAAGCCAAAGCGAACACCCTGTGCTTCCACCACGACCAGTAATCCACCTGACAAATCCTCGACCTTGGGGTTTGGAATCGAAAAGATTTCGTGCATTCTTACGATAGGGAGATATTCTCCACGTAATTTGAAGGTTTCTCCGTTGCCGGCAACGTTGTCTATCATTTCTTCGTGTAATGAAATCGATTCGATAATAGAAATCAATGGAACAATATAAACTTCATCACCCACAACGATAGACTGCCCTTCCAATATGGCCAAGGTCAGTGGCAAATTAACAGAAAATACCGAGCCCTTACCCAGCTCCGATTTAATTTCAATGCCACCTCCTAATGACTGAATATTTCTTCGAACCACGTCCATGCCAACGCCACGACCAGATACATCACTAACGACTTCTGCTGTGGAAAACCCCGGCATCATTATTAATTCGTAGGCCTGTTTATCCGATAGAATTTCATCTTCTTCGATCAATTCGCGTTCTACAGCTTTTTCTCGTAACTTTTCGGCGTTCAAACCTCGGCCATCGTCAGATACTTCTATGACAATACTTCCACCCCGATGAAAAGCATTCAGATGAACAATACCCGTTTCCGGTTTTCCAGCCTGTATGCGTTCTTCCGGACCCTCCAGACCATGATCCAGACTATTGCGGATTAAATGAACCAATGGATCACTGATCATTTCAATCACACTTTTATCAACTTCGGTGGTTTCTCCCGAAAGTTTTAATTCTATTTTTTTGTTCAACTTGGTACTCAGGTCATGAACAAGACGGGGGAATCGACTGAATATAAAACTGACGGGCAGCATACGTATATTCATCACGCTTTCCTGAAGCTCGCGGGTATGGTGTTCCAATTGTGCCAATCCACTTTGTAATTGCTCAAGTTTATTGACTTCAAAATTCTCACCGATCAGACCCAGCATAGACTGAGTAATGACCAATTCTCCAACCATATTAATTAAAGTATCGATTTTGTCAGTTTCAACCCGAATGGAACCCGTATTGCTTTTTTTGCTGGCTGCTTTTGTGCCGGAAGGCTTTTTAGCGGGTGGTTTTTTTGCTTCGGGCTTCGAAGGAATCTCTGCACTGGCAGCGACTGTATTGCCAGAAACCGGTTCGGCTGGTTTTTCCACCGCTGGAATACTTTTTGCGGCATTTTGTTCGTCCAGAGAGCGAACCGCAAAATCGCAATCATCTTCCACCCAGTCAAAAATATCATCAATATCCGTGCGATCAATGAGACCTTTTATGGTCATATCCCAGGATAAATGAAGTTCTTCCGGTACCAGGTCGTGGAACGAAGGCAAACCATGATCATCGACAGTGATTTCTAATTCACCCAATTCAGCAAATTCCCTGAATATCCGAATGGGCTCATTGCCAACTTGCATTAGATTGGGATGAGGACTGAATACAACGTGCCAACCCGCCAATGAACCAGATTCATTTTCGACTGGCTGATCTACCGATTCAGATTGCCCCTTATCTGCATCACTCTCCACAACCGCTGAAAACTCACCACCGAGAATAACATTCAAAGCATCCTGGTCAGCTTTAACTCGATCAAGATCTATTGGGTTTTCATCCTGAATCGCTGTAAGCATTTCACGCAGGCAATCGACAGAACGCAATAAGACATTAACGACATCCTGAGTAACCTGTCGTCTACCGTCACGCATCTCATCCAGCAGAGTTTCCATCACATGGGTGAAATCAGATACTTCGGTAAAACCAAAAGTCCCACTTCCGCCTTTAATCGAATGCGCAGCTCGAAATATTGTATTGATTTGTTCGCTGTCTACATCGCCCTGATCCAATTCCAAAAGCCCGGTCTCCATTATTTCGAGACCTTCGAAACTTTCTTCAAAAAAGACTTGATGGAATTGTGCTAAATCAACAGACATGTTTACCCCTCAGCTTATTTTTATTCAGCCATCAAGTGCGAATCAGCCTAAAACTTTTTTTACGGTTTTCAGTAGTTGATCAGGATTAAATGGTTTTACGATCCAACCGGTTGCTCCGGCTGCTTTACCCAATTGTTTTTTGTCCATACCCGATTCTGTGGTCAACATCAGCATCGGTGTAAACTTATAATCGGGTAAATCCCTGAGATCTTTAATCAAACTGATTCCATCTTTGTTGGGCATGTTGACATCAGTCACTACCAGATCAACTTTACTTGATTTCGCTTTACTCAGAGCATCGTTACCGTCAACCGCTTCGATCACGTCGTAACCAGCGCTCTTCAACGTAAACGACACCATCTGTCTCATGGAACCTGAGTCATCCACCGCCAAAATACTTGCCATCTACTTATCTCCAGAAAATATAAATAAAACTTAGCCATCAGATTTCCAACTCATCACATTCCAGTTGGAATACTAAAAATATAGTCGAGATTTACTGTTTGTGAGGTATTAGCGGGTGAATTTAACTTAAATAAAGATCACCCACGCTAAGACAGGTAATTGATTCAAACTTTTTTTTCGGATTCTTCAATAAAAAACCAATCGCGACGGATCTTTAATGGTTACTACTTGCCCCCTATCGAAACAGCCTTTTATGGGAGACCTGTGGAGGAAGTGTATGCGGCAGGGAAGCCGCATCCAAGCCTACAAGGATGTATTTACGGCGTCTTCCGGAACAGATCACCCATAGAGGGGCGAGCGGTTACCTTTAATGATTGAAGATCAGAGAAATGGGACAAATTCTATTTTGCTTCGAAGTCGATTGTGAAGATATGAGGATAAGGCCGTCCTATAGCGACGAATTCCCTGGTAAAGAAAAAATTTAGATAGATTCAGAACTCTGTTCTGCGAAGAAGTCGACATCCCATAACTTTTCCAGTTGGTAAAACTCGCGGGTCTGGGGCATCATGACATGAACAATAACATCACCCAAATCAACCAATACCCAATCACCGACTAACTCCCCCTCAACACCCAGTGGAATAATCCCAGTTTGCTTAAGACTCTCGACCAGTTGACTCGCCAATGATTTCACATGGCGTTCAGAGGTTCCACTGGCGATAATTAGATAATCAGTGACACTGGTTTTGCCTATTACGTCGATAATTTTGACATCACGACTTTTGCCGTCTTCAAGAATATCTACAACACGTTCTAATAAGTCGTACGACTCCATATATATTTACTCTAAATTGAAATTTTTTACTAACAGTAACTATTTTAATTAAGCTACAAGATAACGATGTTTGGCGTTCTGCAAAAGAATGTTGCGACAAAGCACACACTGAGGGTGTCGCGCATTCCAAACAATCAAGAAACTGTACATGACCACTAAGTCCACTAAGCAGGTACTACTAAAATACACGATCAAACCGGCTATTGCACCGACAACCCCTAAATTTATCGATACAAATTTTCTTTTTTAATGAATTCAAGGACATCATTTGGCAACAAATATCGAGCATTTCCTCCCTGACGAATCAACTCCCTGATCATACTGGAGGATATATCAAGTTGAATGACCGAGTGAAAATACAACAGTCCACAGCTAACATTTCGCATCGCTTGCGGTGATTCTATCTGTTGAAAAACCGCGCCTCGTTCCAGCTCCACAGGTATTTTAGGCAAAAACCCAGGGCGCATCAGCACGACGATGTGAGCGTATTGAAAAAGTTCCTGCCAGCGGTGCCAGGATGTTATATTCAAAAACGCATCAGCACCCAATACTAATATCAAGGCCAGGGTACCAATTTCCCGGCGTATAGACTCCAATGTATCAACCATGTACGAGGGACCATCACGTTGCAGTTCTCGAACATCAATATTCAAAGCACCTTCCATCTGTGTTGCGCGCTTCAACATCTCCAGTCTGAACTCAGCGGAGGCCTGAGGACTGGCTCTGTGTGGCGGCAAACGGCAGGGCAATAAACGCATCTCCTGCAAACCCAACATTTCCCTGATCTCCACCGCCACCCGCAAGTGCCCATGATGCACAGGATCAAAAGTCCCACCCAAAACACCAATCATAGTCGCCTCAAATGTCGCTATTCAGCGTATATTTCTATATGGAGTACAAGCATTGTGGGTAACTACTTGCCCTCTAATCGAAACAGCCCTCTATGGGGGATCTGTGGAGGAAGTGTATGCGGCAGGGA
>CAZGQY010000119.1:0-13404 GCA_964528035.1 uncultured Methylococcaceae bacterium
TCCTCTTGTGTCCCGTACTTTATTTATAGAATGGATGGGGTGGCCGAATATTTACAAAGCGAGGTGGTGGTTTTTTCAATAAATCCGCCAAAGTATACGAGGTATCCTGCGCTCGAACGACTGCCAATTTTGCACTGCCCAAGCGAAGGGCATCGGCAATTATATCCGGTCTATAAAAATGCTTTTTCAATTGTGCCGCAGTGACATAATCCGCTGCATGATCCAACCCCCGGTTTATCTGCCAACCAATCATGGAATCACCATTCACGGATGCGCTGTAATAGCCTTGGGGAGTCCATGTGACCCACTCCTGTGCATCTTCTGTATTCGCCCGACCGTGAAACAGCGTCATTAACAGCTCCTGGGTTTCAACGTTCCACAAACGTACGGTATGATCCGCTGAACCCGAAACCAGAAAACGACCATCGGCAGAGACTGCCACTGACCAGACATCGCTGGTGTGGCCGATGAATGAACGTGGGTTATTGCCGTTACGGTCATAGAGTGTGAGTGCGCCGTTTGAACCTCCCGAAATTATGCTCTGACTATCCCTGGTGAAGGTATAAGCACGGTGGTCGTAACCCGTTGTTGCATCACGTATTATCTGTGCTACTGTTTCATTCTGACGTTCAATGTTCAGGATTGCATTATGATTATAATACCCACCCTGCTGATGAGTTAATCGCCAGTCTTGATTGTGACTACGGGCACGGATAAAATTGTTGTTTGTCGTGTTTTGTTGTACTTCCTCTTGATTTAATCGCTGTGGGCTGCCTAGTGATGAAGTTCTCAGCGGGGCATCGCTATTGGGCAGGTGAAGTTGAAATTCCAAAGGGCCACGGTGGTTAATGTTCTTTTTATCAAGAGTTTTACCCCAAAAAATACTCCCACTATCTGGATCAAAACCTACTGCCCAAATTGTATTGCCCACACCACCTAGCCGATAATGCCGTTTATCCTGCGGTATCGGCCATATGTGAATACTGTTATCGCTCCCGCCCGCTGCCGCTGCCCAGCGACTATTAGGCGATAGTGCGGTGGCAAGTACGATATTGTCGTGTTCGCGATAGTGTTCTAGGCGTTTGCCGTCGCTGAGGCGGTAGAGGTGAGTTTCTGACTCCTGAAGTCCTACTGCTGCCAATAAAAACGCACCATCCGTACTCACTCCCAGTGAAGTAATCTCTTTTCCCACATCATCAACTAATATTCCAAGAGATCTGCCTGTGTCCCCATCCCAGAATCGAATGCTATGATCCAGGCTACCAGCAATAATACGATTATTGGGTGCGACGACAACGTCAAGTATCTGATTGCGATGTCGTATTAAAGAATTGGCTATTAACTCCTTATTGAACATGTTAATGGTTTGTATCAAATACCCATCTGCGACACGCCATAGGTTCAAACTATGATTCAAGCCGCCGGTTACTACGCGCTGACTGTCGGGCGTGAAGGCAACAGCATAGATTACATTGATATCATCGGGATGCACGGATAGACGTTGATGAAGTGTTTGGGTTTTTACGTCCCATAGGATGGCATTGGAATCCGCCGCGCCCGATACTAACCAACGCCCATTCGGTGAAAATGCTAGGGAAACGACCGACTTCCTATGTCCCTTGAGTAAGGCGACCAGTGTACCACTGGCGAAATCGTAGAGGCGAATGTTTGCAACAGCCTCATCATTTACACCATATCCTTCCGCCATCCAACCACCTACCGCCAACCAATGATTATCAGCAGACAGCGCCATCGCATAGATTTTCCCCCCATTTCCCACTCCAATCTGCCCGCGGATAGTGCGTACGGTTCTTCGTTGCTGGAGATCCCACACCCGAATTACTTTGTCATCACTTGCTGAGACCAGAGTACGCCCATCTTTACTGAAAATGATATCTCTAATCTTACTGCTATGACCACCCGAGTCGATTTGCAGAAATGGTGTTTTTTTTTGTTTAGCTATTATAGGGTTTTGTATATTAGTGGGAGCCGGAGTCGAACAAGCATGTAGCAGTAAGACACAAGAAGCAATAACAATAAGACAGTGTACAGAACGCAAACTAGCCACCACAATCCCTCTCCCAGTAAAATGTCCCGATCATAAATATCCCCGCCAGCACCAAACGCAAATCCACCGTTAATCTTCATCGCACTGTAGTACTCACACCGATTAAAACTGTGGGTGGTTGTTTTAAAGAGTGAATAGCCTGTTTCTCAATCTATACGAACTATACTTATCGCGATATATCTATTTAGCGTATATTTTACTGAGGGTGTAAGCTGTTGATTGTTTGGGCTTCTGCAACAGGGATGTTGCAGCAGAGCTTACATGGATGTATTCACGCGTCCCAAACAATCAATGGCTTGCACCCCAACAACCTAATTTTTAGAGTAGATTGCAACTTAAGAATGAGCCTTTAGCGGTTTTAATTTTCTAGAGATATTATACTAAATATATCTATGAGATACAGAAGTAGGAGTCCGTACAGTGATTCTCGATTGTCGTCATATTGCCTATCAGAACTTCTTTCGCAAAAGAAGATTGAATAACGGGTGTTGGGTAATTCGAATATACTACTGGTTTCTGAGAACCTTAATAACCACTCAATTACTATTCTTCCTGCTCCCAACCCTCACGCTTGCCTCAGACCAAATGTACGAACAGGAACTCATCCGATCGGTTGAAAAATCTGTATTGGATGGTGAGGCTCATTGGTTAAAGGATAACGACCGTGAGTTTTTAGCACTTTTTTCAGCGACAGAAAGAAAAGAAACGCAGGGTGCTATTTTGGTGGTACACGGGGTAGGCGGCCATTTGAATAAACGGGGTTCTGTTGAGCCCATGCGTCGTGGGTTTCCTGAATGGGGCTGGGTTTCCTTAAGTTTGCAGATGCCGGTTCGCAGACCGGGAGCGGGTATAGAGCGCTATTTGTCATTGATTGAAGAATCCGGGGGGCGTATTAAGGCCGGGATTGACTGGATTGTTAAAAAAGATATCGAAAATATAGTGTTGGTTGGCTATGGCCTGGGTGCATTAATGGTGATTGATTATTTAGCGAGCAATGAGGACAGCCCTGTCAGGGCAGCAGTTTTGGTCGGATTAACTGCGTTTGATAACCTTGAATCGGTCGACTCGGTGTTTAAAAAGATGGTAGAGATAAAATTACCGCTATTGGATATTTATGCGCGTAGAGATACGTTATCCCAGAGTATCGGTTCCCAAAAGCGACGCCAGTTGATGAAAAAAAACGTTGGTTTCAGACAATTGCAAATGCAGGCCAGAGATAAAGAATTTATTCATAGCGAGGGTGCTTTGAACAAACGCGTGTATAGCTGGATGATGCGGGAATCACCCGGGATGGAAATTAAGAAATAAATTATCCAGAATAGTCTGCAGGTTCAATATATTTCAGGAAGCCATTTTAAGTGTTTGATATAACACGTAGTACGTGGCTAATTTTTGTAAACACAAATGCATGATTCTGTTGCAATAACAGGATAAATCAGTGTTCTGTGTTCTCGATAAAATTCACAATACTTTATTACACTTGCTTATTGTTTGAATTAGCCCGAGTTTTTTCTATTCTTAAAGGACTGACAGAAGATCTTTTCGGATATTCTGCAGATCTTTTACCCGTAGCTGAAAATAATATGAGCAAAGCTGGAACACAACAAAGAAATCGACTTTTTTTGCAACGTATGGAACAGGAACGCGTTGCAAAGTTATGTAATAGAACCATCGATCTGCGTGCTAAAGTATCGGGGCAGTGTTTTCCACTTAAATTGGATGATCGAACTCATTACCTGGATGATCGGTCATTATTGTGGTTTAAGGAGTTGCTGGCGGAAAGTGCTGGTGAATACACAATTCGGGTTTATGAACAGTTGATGCTTCGATTGGATCAGGCGCGCAAGGTTGAAACTTTGGCCTCTATGGCGAGTGATGCGAATACTGTTGGCAGGGCAGGGAAATCCATTACCGAGGTGATACCCTTAGATCGAATAATTGCACGTAAAGAAGATCGGGTGATGGTGGCTACGGCTGTTAAATTGCAAATTGGCGAATTGACATTTAAGGCAACCACACTGAATGTGTCTGTAAATGCGATAAAAGTTGTCGCAAAAAGGCTTTCGTGTGTATCAGAAGGTGACGTGGCGATTATTGATTTTGAAAGTCTGTATGCTGAGCATCAGCATGAATTTTTGTTGGAAGTGCCCTATCACGTGGAGCATGTTGTCCAAAACGAAAGTGCCACGCATTTGGTGCTCAAGCGAATTCAGAGTGAGGACGAACTATATACAGATTGGATGCATGGATGGTTGCAGCAGGTGGCTAATCATGGTTCCAAGGTAAATCTGGATGATCGCTTATATACCTATACAGTGGAACGTTATCAACGCTTGTTCAGCCTTAATCTTGGTTATCCGGTGTTTTGGTTTCGGGACAATTCCATAGATATCATACACAGTTCTGCCGGATCGGCATTGGCCTTGAAGTTGGGTGGAGATGAACGGGACTCCGAATTTTCTCCGCTGGAAAATTTTTCGGAATATCTACTCGGTCATAATAAGTCGGTCATGATGCTGGTTTATATGTGGACCGATGGAGACAAAACTTTTACATTTTGTAATGCAGACTGCCCCGGCGTATCGATAAATACCATCGTTGCATGGTTGAAACAGCGTTCTGAGTGGCGGATCGTTTTACTGGTATCGAAAAAAATAAAACCTCTGGACAGCGAACAAATCGCTGCATTGCAGGAACAAGGGCACGAATTGGATGTTGTAGAAAGTGATACTTTGATCCAACAGAGTACGAATTTTCAAAAAATCGGCTTTACTGTCGACGTGAGTTCAATATTTCAACATTCACCGGTCGTGCCGGACAATGAATTTGTAGCACCTGAGATTCATCGAGATGCAAACCAAGTGAATATCAGTGCTCATCCATTTAATTTTGTAATAAAGCGAACAGAAGCGCGTTATAAAATAAAAACGTCTCTGTTAATCGAGTTTCGATCCGGTGATGAATATGAAATTGATTCTATAGATGTCTCCCGCGAGGGACTACAACTTAATGTGCCATTGAATTGTCGGGCAAGAATCGACGAACGTGTGCGGATAACTTACCGTCGTTGGAATCAGTTGGTGGAAGATGTATCTCTCGAAGGTTTGCCTTATCGGGTGGTACGTATTGACCATCAAGTCGGGCATACAAATTTAGGATTGATGTTGATTAAGGGTGCAGTTGATCGTAGCGTTAATCAGTTTTTTTATAAAACCATCGAACAGCAGGCGAAAAAGATTGCTGTTTGTGATGCCGATAAAAAGGATTGTTTCAATTCATTTGTCTATTCAGGCATATTGGGAAACAATATTTTCGGTTTGCCGTTTTTTTTAGGGCGCGATAAGAATGGTGAACGAATCGTGCCCGCTGTCCTAAGCGGTAAAAGTAATCGAGGGATATTTTCGAAGTTCAGTGGTCCGCAAGGCAGTTACGATGGGACTATATTGCAGGAACTGGCAGCACGACTGGGTGTGGTGCTTCTGGATGGAAATAACGAGATTGGTGGAAGCTTGAGGTTTGGGATTTATTGCTATCAAAAACGCAGCAACATAGGCTATCAATGGGTTTCACAGACAGATCGAGATATGAAAACATCCAAAGAAAAATCGGTTTTTGTTACCCAGGCGATGCGTAGTGAAAAATACTTGTTTTTTCACTGCACATTGGCAGCTATAAAACCATTGCATGAGGATACCCACCTGGCCTCTGAATCCAGCCAATTTCGCAGCAATGTTCCCCACAAGGTGAAAGCCTTACAAAAGAACTTTAGTGGTTTGTTCGCCGTCGGTGAACTGATCGATGTGACTAAAATAGTTGAATCCTTATATCGAAATAAACAGCAATAGACACCTGACACAAGCACTGTAGTGATGCTTGCACCAATACTCTCTAAGTCGATACATTGTCGTTGTTCAGACGAGTACTTCATCAAGGTTTGTTGACGGTTAGACCAAGTCGAGATGTGGTCAGCTTCCAGGTGCGCGAGCGCCGGACTCGTTGCGCTATTTTAAGCGAGCGCAACAACGCAGATGGCCACTTATCGGTTTGAGATAAACGTCAATTAAAGATTGAAGCCGTACTTGATCAACAATTACCAGTCAGTTGAATCAAGAGCGTCCAGCGAAAAACTACCCATTTCATCGTTATCCCAATCGATACGGCTTGGCAGGGCTAAGTCGTCTAAATCTTCAAAATCAATTGCAGTTAAATCAATGTTGTCTTCGTTTTCCATGATGATCTCCAAAATTATTTGCCAGGATTTTATGTTACCGGGTCAATACATTCTTTTCGTTGAACTATTCACCAAAAATCTGTGAAGTATTTACCCTTTTTTGATTAGACAGATAGGACTAAGGGGGTCGTTCCCTTGGGTTACTCGTGCCGCTTCGCCACACTATTGCCGCTCGGAGATGGCTACGCAACAAAACACCCCCACAAATGACTGGACGCGATTTTTCGGATGCCTGCGATACTCCACTCGATCAAGTCCAGGATCGGAGCACAGAAAGAGGTTCTATTGAAAAAAACTCTAATGAAGAATGGGTAATGAGCGAGGTCACATGGCGTCAATTTCACAGTTGGCGTGTCGAAGAGAGTGTGCTGCGCCCAGTCTCCAAATACTTTCACGAGGTAACGACTCGCTGAACATCGATGGATACTTCACCGTCTGCTTTGATTTTCGTTATTGCCGCAATGTCAAATTGTTGATAAAACCCAATCGACCTTCCAGTGGTTTATATCAACCATCATTGAAACATAAAAGCGCTGCCTTCGATGACATAAACCACGCAATATCAATAGATAAGTTCGTATCTTGCGAATTGGCTCGATAGTTGCTTTGTACAGAGGATTGATCGTTTAAATCGGTGAGTCATGAATAATTCAACGTCTACTCTGCTGCCACCCAAAGTTGGTTTTTCCGGGTTGCTTGAAAACTGGCGCTACGATGTTTTAGCGGGGTTTCAAATTTTTTTGATTGCTCTACCTTTGTGTTTGGGCATAGCAATGGCATCCAACTTTCCACCGATGGCCGGAATAACCGCAGCCATGGTGGGTGGGTTACTGGTCTCCCGAATCAATGGGTCTTTCGTGACTATCTCTGGTCCGGCGGCAGGCTTGATCGTAGTGTCACTTTCTGCTGTGGAGACCCTCGGTGGCGGCGATCCGATGCAGGGCTATCGGATGGCTCTGGCAGCCATTGTGGTTGCCGGAATACTTCAATTAGTATTAGGGATTCTCAAGGTTGGTAAGCTGAGCGCGTTTTTCCCTTCCTCTGTAGTACACGGGATGCTTGCTGCGATCGGCATAATCATCATGGCCAAGCAATTTCATACCATGCTGGGTGTCACCCCGGAATCCAAGGAAATATTAGAGACGATTGCCGAAATCCCGTCGAGCATCGTCAATCTTAATCCGGAAGTGGCGTTGATCGGCGTTTGTTCGCTGATACTGCTGATCCTCTGGCCAAAGGTCCGCATTCCCTTTCTTAAAGCGATTCCGGCACCAATCACCGTGGTTTTGCTGGGTATGGCATTTGGACAGATTTTTGACCTGGATCATACCCATAAATATCTGTTCCATTTTCCGGTCGATCATGAATACGAAGTGGGGCCCGCATTCCTGGTTTCGATCCCCGAAAATTTTCTCGATGGGTTTTATTTTCCCGATTTTTCCAAGATTTCCACCATTGCATTCTGGGTTGCGGTGATCTCAATCTGCCTGGTCAGTAGCCTCGAAAGCCTGCTCAGCGCAACCGCCATTGATAAACTGGATCCTTTTCAGCGCCATTCAGATTTAAACAAGGATTTAAGAGGATTGGGGGTTGGATCCTCTATTTCCGGTTTGCTCGGTGGATTACCCATGATCTCGGAAATCGTCCGTAGCTCCGCGAATGTCGACAACGGCGCGCGAACCGGATGGTCAAATTTTTTTCATGGGGTTTTTATGTTGACCTTTGTCGCGCTGTTTCCACGGTTGATCCATGAAATACCCCTGGCATCGCTGGCGGCACTGTTGGTTTATACCGGCTATCGTCTGGCCTCTCCACATGAATTCGCGAAAACACTGGGGATCGGCATCGAGCAACTTGCGCTTTTTATGCTGACTATTATTGCCGTATTGGCAACTGATCTGTTAATCGGTGTTGCGATCGGCATCGTTGCCAAGATACTGATCCATGTAATACATGGTGTTAGCCTGTCAAATCTATTCAAATCCTTTTATGAGGTCGAAAAACAGGGTTCCGATGCGTATGAAATCAAGATTCATGGAGCCGTTGTATTTTCGAACTTTATCGCTCTAAAAAGTGATCTGGGCTCGTTGCCGGAAAAAAAACGTCTGATTTTGGATATGTCTGATATGGATTTTATTGACCACACGGTCATGGAATATATTCACGACTTCATGACCGACTATAACAACCATGGCGGGAGCTGCGGGATTAGAGGGCTCGACGAACACCAAGCCTATTCCGATCACCCTCTGGCTGCTCGTAAAAGAATCGATGCAGCGCCGCTGTTTCAAACACTGAATGACAATTTTTACACCATCACTCACCCGGACGAGGAAACCATTCGGATCAACGTGAACCGACCCGAGTTGACGGCCCAACTGTTTGAGCAGTTAAAGGAAAAAACCGCTGACCTACCGGCCCAGAAATGCGTGATCTTTGACTATTCGAATGCTTATTTTCTGGACCAGACCGCCATGGAATTTATTAAGAGATTCTCGGAAAACTATATAAAGGAAGGCGGTGTTTGCAAGATTGATATAAACAGGGACCTGAAACAAACTGTTGGATTTCAGCCCAGCCCGAGTGCAGCGCAGCAAAGTACAACAGACGGAGCCCGCTGATGATTCGGGATTTAGCGGCCGATAGCGTTGCCCAATTAAAAAAGCAATATAATCGCAGTCAATCGGCCGTAAAGAATATTCTCAACGCCAATGTCCGAACGGTCGTTATCACTGCTGTCAGTACGATTCTGATTATTGGCTATGCGGCGGTGGCCGGTTCTCAAGTGGCAATGCTGCTGACCGCAATCTCGATTTTACTTTCTCTGTCTTCGGGATTGATCGGATTCGGTGCCGACCGCTATCCGGCATTGCTTCGGCGGGTCAGTTTTTTATTGCTTGGACTCTCCGGTATCAGTGCGATCGCGGGTGGTTATATCGCGTTAGTTGCCCAAGTGGATATTTCCGGACAACTTCCATTAGGGCTGCCTTGGCTGAACTGGCATGTACGGATCGATGCCTTGTCCGGATTTTTCCTCAGCGTGATTGGTTTGGCTCTGGTGGCGGTTAGCCTGTTCGGTCCAGCCTATGTACGGGAGTACGAACACGGTAAATATCCCCTGTGGGCGCTGGCGCTACCCACCGGTCTTTTTATCGCCGGAATGCAACTGGTATTGATCGCGGACGATGCGTTCTTCTTCATGATCGCCTGGGAACTGATGTCGGTGGCAAGTTATTTTCTGGTCGTATACGAGCATGAAAATTCGGCCAACCGCCGGGCGGGATTTTTGTATCTTCTGATGGCAGAAATTGGTGCGTTGTTTATTATTCTGGCCTACGGTGTGTTGGTGGGATTCGGCGAAGGATTCACCTTTTCGGCTATGCGCGAAGCACAACTTGCACCGTTATGGGAAAATATCGCATTTACTTTGGCCTTGATCGGTTTCGGGATGAAGGCGGGCATCATGCCTTTACACGCCTGGCTACCCGAAGCTCATCCGGTTGCCCCATCGCATATTTCCGCGCTAATGAGTGGCGTAATGCTCAAAGTAGCCGTTTACGGTCTGATCCGCTTCAGTTTCGATTTATTAGGCGACCTACATTGGGAATGGGGTGTCATGGTCCTTGTATTAGGCAGTGCCTCTGCGGTACTGGGTATATTGTATGCTCTGATGCAACATAATTTGAAGCGACTTCTCGCCTATAGTTCGGTGGAAAACATTGGCATTATCTTCGTCGGCCTGGGCCTGTCGATGGTTTTTTACAGTACGGGTCATCCTCATCTGGGGGCTTTGGGTATGGTGGCGGCATTGTTTCACACACTTAACCATACTGTTTTTAAAAGCCTGCTATTCCTCTGTGCAGGCACAATTTTGCACCAGACCCATGAGAGCGATATGGAACGGTTGGGCGGTCTGATTCGGCGTATGCCGAAAACAGCGGTGGTGTTTCTCGTTGGGTGTATCAGTATCTCGGCGTTACCTCCGTTTAATGGCTTTGTATCGGAGTGGTTGACATTTCAAACTGCCTTACAGGCATCGGTGCTTGACAGTGGTGTATTGCGCAGTTTAGTGCCAATAACCGCAGCGGTACTGGCGCTGACCGGCGGACTCGCGGCGGCCTGCTTTGTCAAGGTGTACGGTGTGATCTTTCTCGGCCAGCCCCGCAGCCGTCACGCAGCACATGCGCATGAAAGTCCTTCGTCATTGATGTTGGCAGGCCCCGGATATCTGGCGTTTCTGTGCCTTCTGTTTGGCGTATTTCCGACACCGGTATCTGATTTGATTGAGGGCGTTTCAATACAACTTACGCATCAGGGTTTACCCAGCGCTCACGCTTCCGGCTGGTTGTGGTTGACGCCAGTCTCTCCTGAAACGGCTTCCTACGTTGCTCCTGCGGTATTATTCGCAATGCTGGTTGCCTGGGTGGTCAGTTTCGAAATTCTACATCCACGCGGTAAATCAACGCCAATACGGCGCGCGATTCCCTGGGATTGCGGATTTGGGGGACTCACCGCCCGCATGCAATATACCGGTACCGCTTTCGCCATGCCGTTCCGGCGTATATTTCAACCGAGCTTTGAAGTCAAAGAGAGTATCGAGAAACAAATGGTGGCTCCACAGGAAACCAAGGCCGCAGGTATTCATTACCAACTTGATGTCAGCGACCGGTTTTGGCGGGTTTTTTATCAGCCGGTCGGCTTCGGTATTCGGTGGCTGTCAAAACAAGTCGCGCGCTCGCAAACTGGCCACATCAGAATGTATTTAGCCTATTCCTTTTTTACCTTGATCTTTTTATTATGGGTGATCAGCTGATGATTTGGCTTCTGAATCTACTGCAAACACTATTATTTGTTGCCTTAGCGCCATTATTAGTCGGTTGGATCAAATGGCTCAAGTGTCATCTGCAAAATCGGACTTCGCCGCCGCTGATCCAGCCTTACCGGGATCTTAGCAAATTATTTCGCAAGGAAACCGTAATCGCGGAACAAGCGTCCTGGATCTTCTGCACGACGCCTTATATTGTGTTTTCGGTTGCGGTTCTGGCGACATCCATTGTGCCTCTGATCGCCGTGCATTTGCCGACTGCCGCAATGGCTGACGTGATCGTGTTGGTGGGGTTCTTCGCGCTGGCCCGATTTTTTCAAGCGCTGGCGGGAATGGATATCGGTACCGCATTCGGTGGCATGGGATCCTCCCGGGAAATGACCATCGCTTCGCTGTCGGAGCCGGCTTTTCTGATGGCTGTTTTTACTTTGGCGGTAAGCACTTCGACCACCAATCTATCGGCAGCAATCGAATATAATCTGCTGCATCCACAGGACATCCGACCTTCCTACGTTTTTGCCGCGCTGGCGCTGGCGCTGGTGGCGGTCGCCGAAACCGGCCGAATACCGGTGGATAATCCGGCTACGCATCTGGAATTAACCATGATTCATGAAGCGATGGTTCTTGAATATAGTGGTCGTCATCTGGCACTGATTGAATGGGCTGCGCACATTCGTTTGTTGATTTACACGGTTCTGCTGGCCAATGTCTTTTTTCCCTGGGGTATTGCGCAAGAAATCAGTTTTCCGGCCCTGCTGGAGGGCCTTGGAATGATTGTAGCCAAACTAGCTCTACTGGGATTATTTGTGGCGTTAATTGAAACACTATTGGCCAAAATGCGCTTGTTCCTGGTTCAGGAATTTCTCGGTTTTGCCTATTTACTCGGAGTTCTTGGATTGTTGATGCATATAATCATGGAGGTAGGCAGCTAATGGATATAGTGCACCCCGATCATTACCCGCAACTAATCACCTTATTGGCGTCACTGATCATATTCACCACTTTTATGATGCTGGCGCAGGGTAAATTGCTCACATTGATTAACCTGTTTAGCCTGCAAGGCCTTTTGTTAGCCGGTACTACGGCTATGGTAGCGCTGATTACCGGAAATCATCATTTGCTGATTTCCGCGGGGCTGACCTTAGCGCTAAAAGCGATCATGATCCCCTGGCTATTACGCTATCTGGTAGTTCGAATGAGATTGCACCGCGAAGTCGACCCGGTGGAAAACCCCGTCCAGATTATGTTGTTCGGTGTCTCCCTGGTGGTATTCAGCTATTACGTCACCCTACCAGTGGTACAGCTGTCGACATTGGCGACAAGCAATATGCTCGCTGTAAGTCTGGCTGGCATCTTGCTTGGAATGCTGTTAATGATTTCCCGCAAACAAGCCGTGACCCATGTCGTGGGTTTCATGACCATCGAGAACGGACTGTTTTTTTCAGCCGTGGTCTCCACGCACGGCATGCCGATGGTGGTCGAGCTCGGAATCGCCTTCGATGTATTGGTGGCAAGCGTGATCTTCGGTGTATTTTTCTTTCAAATCCGCGACAGCATAGACTCGCTGGATGTGGATAAGTTGAACCGTTTGAGGGAGGAAACCGAATGATCGCAGTTTACCTGATCTTGCTGATTTCTTTCGTCGGCATGGTCGTGCTCGGTATATTGGGCAATCAGTCGCGGGCAAGCAAGATCAATGTGTGGTTCAACGCTGCGACTTTAGTCGTAAGCCTTATTCTTGCTCTGGTTGTACTGGGGAAGGGTCCTATATTATCGGCTGATAAACTATTTTACATCGATGCCTTCAATGTCTATTTGATTGTGTTGACTGCCCTGGTTGGCTTAACCACGTCGGTCTTTTCCGGCCCGTACATGGAAAACGAAAGGCTCCACGGCCGGCTAACTGATCGGCGCTTGCAGCTTTATTACTCGATGTATCAGGGATTCATGCTGGCAATGTTTCTGGTGTTAACCACCAACAACATGGGATTGATGTGGGTCGCGATGGAGGGCGCAACTTTGGCGACGGTACTTTTGGTAAGTTTATATCGAACACCGGAAGCAGTGGAAGCAGCCTGGAAGTATTTTATTCTGTGCGGGGTCGGAATCGCGCTGGCTCTTTTTGGAACCATTTTACTGTTTGTCGCCGCCGAGCAGCTACAAGGACTCGGATCCGACGGATTAAACTGGACTGTATTATTTGAACGCGCAGCGGAACTCGATCCGGCGGTTATAAAAATTGCCTTTGTATTCCTGTTGGTGGGCTATGGCACCAAGATC
>CAZGQY010000120.1:0-13182 GCA_964528035.1 uncultured Methylococcaceae bacterium
TTGTAACACCTGCACAACGTCATGACGGTACAGATCGGGCCATCCTACGCCAGAGCAAAGCAACGTATCGTGCGGCAAAAGCTGCTCACCCAAACCGATGGAGTCAAAAGATTCGTAATTGGGATTGGTGTTCTAAGGTTTTTCTTAATCCGGATAAAGTCGATCAAGATTTGAACCATTCACCAGACTTGGCGGTTCATTGATCTTTTAGTTTATGCGACAACTACCTTGACATCTACCGTGCGGGGCTCAGATGAAGAGACTCAAAACACGGATTCCTCCACTTTTTCCCTTGGACACTTGAGAGGCCGACAGGATGATGGACGGGAGACTTTTGATGTTCTAAACGAACTCTCAGTGCGGGTGGAGTGAATTTCAGTGTACAGCACTGACGCATTTGCTTGTCTTGAAAACTCGGAAATTTGGCGCAAATTGGTATAAAACTAACAAATCTTAATACGCGTTGCTGCAATGGCAACTGTACTCGCTGGTTCTTAAGGTTTGCGGGTCGCCCCAAGCCTTGAGATCCTGCAAAACTCAAAAAGATATTTTCATATCAAATCTAAAACATCGGGCTTGTCCAACAAACGGTTCATATCGCGGCTGCGCGCGATATAACCTTATTCGTTATGCTTTTTTAACTATTTATACGCAACTTCTGCTAGTGCTTCTTCAATAATCTCTTCATTTACACCATGCCGTTTCAAACTAGCAACTAAAGAGAATAGTTTATCATTATCCATTTTTTCTAGGTCTTCTCTAAGACCCTGCCCAACATATGCTCGAATTAAAGGTTGATAACCAGAAAAACCTAGAGATGGGGCAATTTGTTTTAAATCATCAACAACATCCTCTGGCATTCGAATTGTTACCGCTGTCATTGGACGATTTGAATTTAATCGTTTTTTCAGGTTCTCAATTTTCATAAAACTCTTTCTCGCTACGAGTAACTTTACGGGCTGATATTATCCTAATTTGATCTTCTTCAAATACGATATGAACTACAAATAGAAGGTTCCATTGTTTATCCATACCAACAATAGCATCACGCTCCTCTTGATTACGACTTGCATCAACAATTTTAATGAATGGATCAAAAAATGCCTCTGCTGCTTGCTCAAAATTTATGCCATGTTTAGCAAGGTTAATTTTTAATTTTCTTCTATCCCAGACAAAGTTGATTTTGTGTAATTCAAATTGTTCATCCATAGGCAAATACTAGATGTATGTATTTACATTGTCAATACGTAAAGTTTTTAAGCAGTCACGGTAGGAACACCGGTTACCCGGCGTCCCCCGTACAGATCCCCGCATGAAGTGATGTGTCAACACTTATCCGGACATAAAATTCTTGATATCAGTAGTTTGCGCCAGTTTTGAGAAAACCGCAGGAAGAAACAATCTGAGCAATAACAAAATCAATCCAAACAGGCTGTGTATCTATTCTATGTAATGCAATCCGTATCTATTGCATTTTCTGGCCCATTAAACGTGTACTCATTCTGAGTTGATTATGAACGCCTTAGCTAACCAGAACATGCACTAAAAAATTAACCCGGGCCCGGTAACCAAACCTCCCATCGAACGCCCCCTAAATGACTATTTTCCGGTTGCAAACGACCGCCTGATAGTTGTACCAAATCATATACTACAGCCAAGCCTATACCATGACCCTGCGTCTGTTCATCAGCGCGAACACCACGGCCTATCACCTGCTCCAGTTTATTTTCCGGTATACCTGGCCCATCATCCTCAACGATCAAATACAAGGCCGTAGCATCACTCGACGAAGCTGAGTAGAGACGTATCGATACATCCACTCTGGATTGGCACCATTTGTAGGCGTTATCAATCAAATTTCCTGCAATCTCAAACAAATCACCTTGTTCACAGGCAAATTGATCACCACCTTCTGTCTGTATCCGAGTTTCCACACCCTTCGATACATGAACTTTGTCCAACGCAGAAACTATTTTTTCAATAACTGCCTGTACTGAAATTGTTTCGGATAAATGTTTTTGTCCCCGTGCCGCAGCGTGTTGCAACTGATACTCTACCATTTCATCCATTCGTGTAATTTGCTCACTCCATGTAGATTTAAGGGAATCAGGCAACGAGTTGTCGTTACTAAAACCACGAAGAATGGCCAAGGGGGTTTTTAAGCTGTGCGCAAGATTTGAAAGTGTATTACGGTATCGTTCCAACTGGGCCCGCTCACTATCCAGTAGAACATTCATATTAACAGCAAGACCAACAAGCTCTCGCGGGTAATTTTCATCAAGACGCGATTTGCCACCCGATTCAATCGCTTCAAGATCCCTGGCAATAGCTCTTAATGGGATCAGGCTCCAGGCTAGAACAACCACCTGCCCAATAATCAATATCAGGCCAACTCCACCCAACCATCGCCACAAAGAATTTCGAAACCCGGAAACTTGTTTGGCGAGTGATTTGGTGTCCTCAGCCACAATGAATAAATATTCATGCTCGGTACCCAGTTCACTTTCCCAGACGAGCGGATAGTAGAGTACAAAATGCTCGTCATCCTGGTTTTGAAATACAATCTGGCCAGGCTTGAATTTATCCATTTTTTTAAGCCTGATTCCAATCGAAGATTCCGAGCGCCATAACAATTTTCCGCTGCTGTCATAGATCACTCCGTATAATCCAGAGCCCGGATGAGTAAATCGCGCTTCCGGCAATGCCGGCGGGATTTCCAGATATCCCCAGGTATCCAGGTTCGCCGCTGATAATAAAGCATAGATGTGTACCTGCAGGCGCTCCCTGGTAGCTTGTTCAGCAGCCTGTTTGTAAGCATTCTCCAATGCGATACCCGCGACTCCGAAAAATGCGATCAATACCACACTTGCCGACATTAAGAGCCTAAGTGTTAACGACCGTCTCACAAAGAAAAGCGATAACCCCGACCACGTAGGGTTTCTATAGGTTGGAGGCTACCATCAGGATCCAGTTTTTTTCTCAATCGGCCAATAAACACTTCAATTACGTTACTGTCCCTATCAAAGTCCTGATCATAGATATGTTCAGTTAGCACTGTTTTGGAAACAACTTCACCGTGGTGCATCATTAAATATTCGAGTACTTTGTATTCATAGGCGGTCAAATCCAACTGTTCTCTACCCACGCGTACAATCTGAGATGCAGTGTCGAGTTCTATAGGACCAGCTTGAAGCACCGGGTGTGATTTACCAACTGAGCGCCGGATCAATGCATTCAAACGCGCAATCAGCTCTTCATAATGGAATGGCTTTACCAGATAATCATCAGCACCCGCTTCCAAACCTTCAACTTTTTCCTGCCATCGACTACGTGCAGTCAGTATAAGAATTGGAAACGTCTTTCCCTGCTCTCTCAATTTCTGAATCAATTCAATCCCTGAAATATCAGGTAACCCTAAATCCACAACAGCCACATCAATTGGGTACTCAACTCCTGTAAACAGTCCCTCTTTGCCACTTTCTGCCTGATCTACCGCAAACCCTTTTTCACTCAAAAACTTTCTAAGTTGCTCTCTTAATACAGCTTCGTCTTCGACAACTAATACACGCATGGTGACACTTACTTTCCTTTTCCACGCCCTGAATTTGAATCGACCTTATAGTGTTTAACTCGCTTTCCGTCTTGGCTTAAAACTTTGATGACATGAACTTCCCGTCCCCCAATTTGCTTGGTATGTGCTCCCAACACACGACCACCATGCTTGGCCTGAACCTGACTGGCGGCTTGTTGCAGGCTGACAGCCCAAACGTTATCACCGGGCAAAAATAGTACCAACGCAAACACAAAACTCATGGAATATTGTTTCATTGCAGTCTTTTTCAATCGATTTTTTGCCTTTTTTATAAGGTTGACCTAAAGAAGTTTTGCAGAAAAGCAATTCAGATTAACAAGCCAGAGTACCCTGAACAACCCCACTTCACCCAGAAAAATAAACATCTCAACATTACTAATGTTGTTAGAACCCTATGCGCGGCGACAATGCTTCGGAAAATATCCGCCCGACATGAGTACCAATCTGTTGAGCTAGACGATCAAAAAACTTCTCCTTTGGTGTAAAATTTACAGTCTCCTCGGCACCGATTACATCTTTTGCAACCGAACGAATACTTCCAACACCGTCTGCTAATCCGAGTTCTATACTTTCAGCACCGGTCCACATTAATCCGGAAAATATTTTCGGATCATTTTTTAAGCGCTTCCCTCGTCCTTCTCGCACCGCAGTGATAAATTGTAAATGAATCTTGTTTAACAGACGCTGAACGTGTTCTTTTTCTGCATCATTTACTGGAGAAAATGGATCCATCAATGCTTTATGTGCGCCAGCTATCATCAAGCGACGTTCAATTCCCAACTTTTCCATTGCCGGGACGAAGCCGAAACCATTCATTATCACTCCGATAGAACCAATCAGGCTGGCATTATTCACATAGATTTTATCCGCTGCTGAAGCGATATAATAGCCCCCAGACGCACAAAGATCGGAAACAACCGCATGGATGGGAATATCCGGATGCTGTTTTTTCAATCGACGGATTTCATGAAAAATGTAATCCGACTGTACCGGACTGCCTCCAGGAGAATTTACGTTCAATATAATGCCCTTGGTACTTTTATTTTTAATCGCCTTGTTCAATCCCTCAATAATCGAGGCTGAATTAGTCGGCGCCCCCGCCATAATCACACCACTAATGTCGATAATCGCCGTATGAGTAACCCCGGATTTTATTGACTTATCCGAAAATGGATCGAAGGCTGCTATAGCAATACCTAATAGGTAAAGAAATAAAAGAGATTTAAAAAATATACTCCAACGACGCGCTCGACGCTGTTCGGAAACCGCTTCGAACGCCAGTTTTTCAATAACTTGCCGTTCCCATGCAACTTCTTTCTGGCTGGTTTCATTCTTGCCGGTATTCTCATCGGTATTATCATTCATTTTAAATCCTTAGTTTTTCGAATACTTATACTGTTTAGTATGTGGTTCGGAGCAGCAGAGTCTCAAATCACAATATCATTCATTGTTTTCAATCATAGACCAACGTGGCAAACAAATAGTCGGCATTTCAGGATGTAATCAAAAACTGAGTTTGAAAACCCTTATTACAGGTCACTATCTGGGAGACTTTCCCAGAAAGGACAGGCTGAAAAAATGCGACAACCGGCATAGTAACCATATATGGACCAACCCATAGATGATTTCATCTGGGTGATGAATCGAATATTCTCACACCCAGTGCCTTGCTTTGACACTTTGTTAAATTCGAATGACATTTAATCTAAGCACGGTTTTCATGGCTTCTGAATTTAAAAAAGTGTCAATTTTTTGAATGGCAGTTTTCTAGATCAAGGCGACTGCTGCTATAAAAGTGGGTTTAGCCCATTATTCCGATTAAGGTCGTAAACAATGACTGATATGCATCTCTATCAAAAAAAGAGATTCAATTCAATGCTCCTGGTAAAGGTTTTTATTTTCGGACAGGCGACCAGGCAACAACTCTAGACTGCCCATAAGTTCCACTGTATTACTCAAACAATACAGCGGGGCATATTTGTTCAGGGCACTCTCACCATCCGCCCCACAACTCACTGCGATTGCAGAAACACCTGCGTTCTGTGCCATTTTAAGGTCATGAACAGTATCACCGATCATTAATGTTCTATTTCTGTTTACCCCCAGTTGATCCATTATCTGCAATAGCATCATTGGATCCGGTTTAGATGCTGTTTCGTCCGAACACCGCGTCGCATCAAATAGATCTTCTGTACTGGTTGCACACATTGCTGCGTTGAGCCCCACACGACCTTTCCCAGTCGCAACCGCAAGAAGATACCCCTGCCCCCGTAACGACACGAGCATATCCGCAACCCCAAAAAAAAGATCATTTTGCTGAATATTTTTTGAGCAATACAATTCTCTGTACCGATTTACCAATTTAGCTGTGGTGTCTTTGCTTGCACCTGGGAACAGTGTCGACATTGCTTCACCAAGACTCAGACCAATGATACCCCTGACCGCGCCAATATCAGGCTTCTTATAAGCACAACTGAGCGCAGCTTGTTGAATACACTCAACAATCCATGCTATTGAATTTATCAGAGTACCATCCCAATCGAATACCAACAAATCAAAGGTCTTTTTCATTTTCCAGATTTTCAATTACATTAACTAACTCTGCATCCAATGGTGCATTAATGGACACCTGATTGCCCGATTTCGGATGTTCAAAACCCAAGTAGGAAGCATGTAAAAACAAACGCTGTAAGCCACGTGATCGAAACATTCGATTTAATTGCTTATCTCCATAGCGCACATCTCCAGCAACAGGTAAGCCAATAGACGCCGCATGAACACGAATCTGATGAGTCCTGCCTGTTTTTGGCTGAGCCTCAACCCAAGTCGCATTGCTGAATGTTCGCTTGCGAATAAAGCTGGTACGAGAATCTTTCCCCAATTCTGAAATCTCAACCATCCACTCACCACTTTTCTTTATATTTTTTCGCAGCGCTGCGTCGACAACTATTTTTTTCCTTTCTAATACACCGGACAACAATACCGAATATCGTTTTTTTACTTTATCGCTACGAAATAATTCGTGGAGATACTTCAATGTGGAACGCTTTTTTGCAATTAACAAACAACCGGATGTATCCCGATCCAGGCGATGCACCAACTCAAGATACCGATCATCGGGTCTCAATTCCCGCAACGCCTCGATCAAACCATAACTGAGTCCGGTTCCACCGTGGACAGCTAATCCACAGGGTTTATTGAATACCAACAAATCAGAATCTTCATACAAGACACGATCACTCAATCGCTTGTGCAGATTTTTTGGTAAGGTATTTTGAGTTTCAATCGGTGTCATTCGCACCGGCGGTATTCTCACAATATCCCCTGATTTTAGTCGATATTCAGCCTTGATCCTGCCTTTATTAACCCTAACCTCACCCTTTCTCAGCATCCGATATATCCTGCTTTTCGGTACGCCTTTCAAACAACTAATTAAAAAATTGTCAATTCTTTGCGACGCACGTTCACCATCTATAGTGATATATTGAACACGCGGAACCTGCAGATCTGATCCGTTCATGGCGGAATGATAGCAGTTTCAACAATGAAATTGATGCTTTCGACTAAGATTGTTATAGTAGAGGTAGTGACCAGAAGAATAATGTTACCAGGTTAAATGTCCGGAGACCGGGATTGAATGACATCTCATTGCCAGCTCCAGGAAACGATCCGAAAATAGAACTCGTGGCAAGGGATAGAGGAATTGAGTCCTGGTTTTAGATCGTAGTGCTGGAAAACTGGGCATCTTTTAAACGATTTTAATCGGATTGTGGGCTACCCCCCATTTTTCCACAGTAGGCTAACTATTCCTGAATTACCTCTTAATGCCTGCTGAATAAGGAGCGAGGTTTTAATAATATGCGAAAGATTGACGCAGGATTATTGTTTGTCTTCAAGGCGTAGCAACAGGCGCATAGCAGGGCTACGCAACTGTTGCTACAACGCAGAAGACGGACAATAAGACCAGTCAAGATTCGTATATTATTGAATCCTCGCTCCTAAATACAAATTTGGGTTTTATCGCTCAACCCCTGATGAGCGACTTGCGTGTCTCAAACGCAACAAATACAGAAGAACCAGTTGAATCGGTCCATACTTTGTGGCCAAAACCCTAACTGGTAGATTGCGCGGAAAAAACTTGATCAATATCCTGACAATTGAAAGGATCATGGCTTTTGTAGAAGTCATCCACTTATCGCCGACTTATGTTCGGACGTATACAGATTCCCCTGTTCCGGGAAAATCTATTCCGCAGCACTTAACTTCTCCTCGCGCTGGGACGCTAATGGAAGAAATACAGAATGAAAAGAATGCTTATCAACGCTACACAGGCAGAAGAACTGCGTGTTGCCTTGGTAGATGGACAGAAACTTTACGACTTTGACATAGAAATACCCTCCAGGGAGCAGAAAAAATCAAATATTTACAAGGGTAAAATTACCCGCATAGAACCAAGCCTGGAAGCTGCTTTCGTAGATTACGGAGCCGAGCGCCATGGGTTTTTGCCATTCAAGGAAATTGCATCTGAATATTTTACCGGACCGAATTCGGCTAACCAAAGTCGCTCCGGTATCAAAGATCGTATTAGTGAAGGCCTGGAACTTGTTGTTCAGATTGAAAAAGAGGAACGCGGCAATAAAGGCGCTGCGCTTACCACTTATTTAAGCCTGGCAGGAAGTTATCTGGTTCTGATGCCTAATAATCCTCGGGCCGGCGGCATTTCCCGACGGATAGATGGCGACAGTCGTACTGACCTTAAAGAAATTATAGATACCCTTGAAATTCCCGACGGTATGGGTTTGATTGTCCGTACTGCGGGTGGTGGCAAGAACAACGAAGAACTCCAGTGGGATCTGAATTATCTACTTCAATTGTGGGAAGCTATAGAGCGTTCAGCACAGGAGAAAGCAGCACCTTTCCTTATTTTCCAGGAAAGCAACGTCATTATCCGTGCATTGCGGGATCATCTTCGAGCCGACATCGATGAAATATTAATCGATAGTCCGGCAACATTCAGGTTGGTATGTAACTTTTTGCAACAGGTTATGCCACCGTTTCTGGAAAAAGCCCAACTTTACGAAGACTCAGTCCCGCTATTCAGTCGTTATCAGATTGAAAGTCAAATTGAAATGGCCTACAACCGGGAAGTTTCTCTCCCATCTGGTGGTGCGATTGTTATCGATCACACCGAGGCATTGACATCAATCGATATCAATTCCGGCCGGGCAACTAAGGGGGCGGACATAGAAGAAACCGCTTTAAACACAAACCTGGAGGCCTCCCTTGAAATCGCAAGACAGTTACGACTACGGGACCTAGGAGGCTTGTTCGTCATTGACTTTATTGACATGATGGCAAGCCGCAACCAACGTGCGATTGAAAACCAGCTACGAGACGCAGTGAAAATGGATCGTGCACGGGTTCAAATAGGCAGAATATCCCGGTTCGGACTACTCGAACTCTCCAGGCAACGACTGCGCCCTTCTCTCGGAGAATCCAGTCAGCTGGTCTGCCCCAGATGTTCCGGCCATGGCTCGATACGGAGTGTAGAGTCTCTCGCACTTTCCGTACTTCGGATTATCGAAGAAGATGCAATGAAGAAGAACAGCGAAAAAATAATCGCACATCTGCCGGTTGAATCGGCAACCTTCCTGCTCAATGAAAAACGTCCGGTAATTGATCAAATTGAGAAACGTCATGAGGTCTCTGTGGTCATTCTTCCTTGCAAACACTTGGAAACACCGGCATACGAAATTAATCGCCTTCGCATGAATGATGAAGCCGAGGAAACCAATAGCTACCAAAAATTAAAAAATGTAAGCAACGACAAACTTCCTGACTTTGCTCGTCAGGCTACTGCAAAACAAGAAGAGCCTGCAGTGAAAGAATTCTTACCGGAATCACCAGCGCCAATTTCAAATAAACAATCGCATGGTTTTTTCAAACAATTCTGGAAAAAAATGGTAGGAAATACTGTATCTGAGGAAAAGCCGAGCGAGCGAAAAGCTGCAAAGCAAACAAGAAGCAAGACCGGTCAAAAATCTGAAAATCGCGACGGGAATCGGAACAACAGCTCCGCTTCATCTGAAAATCGGCGCGGGAATAAAAAAACCAGGCGACCCCGGAATAACGAACAAACGAAAAACAAGAATATCGAAGATCAACAATCAAAATCTGATTCACCTGTCGAAAAGACTAATAATAAGCGAAGAGAAGGCCCCAAGCGGAGCATCAACAGGCGCCGCCGTCCTCGAAGAAACAGATCTCAAGGCCCGTCTACTGCTAAAGTAGAACAAACTGCATCCGACAATGAAAATCAAACAGCCAATACTACACAACAAGGCGAAACCAATAAAACGATTCCAATAGAAACTGAAGCATCCCCGGCCAATCTCACCGCGAAACCTGGAGAACTGCCTCCTGCTAATACTGCGGATACCAATGCAATGCGTGCAACGGTACCGATACAACAAGAATCTGGCACACCTCAGGTGGTAGAAACTAATCCGCAACCATTGACCAACAACAGCACCGATAGGTTCGCTTCATCACCTTTAGATCAGCCGTCATCAACCTTTGACACTAATCAGTCAGACTCTGTCGACCCTGTCGTAAACAAATCAGTAACAAGCGATATTCAACCAGAAAGCAGTAAGGAACCAGACAGTTCCGGACAGATTCAACCATCAGAAACACCGAAACCAAAGCAAGTTCGCTCAAGAAGATCTTCTACTAGAACTCGCCGACCCTCTAATCGGCGTCGCGGCCCAAAGCCCCGTCCAGAGACTAAAGAAGATTTATCGGTTCCAACAGAAAATCAAAATACTGGCAGCGTGGAAAATGAAATAAATATTGAACAACCCAGTATCCCTCCAAAGGACGACCAGTCGGAATAATCTAACCCCCGAAGTACCTAAAAAGGCGGCTCCGGAGAGGGCTGCCCTCCCCTTCGATTTGACGGTATACAGCAACTGTCACTGAACCTGCCCATGGCGCAATGCCTGGGCTGGCCGAAAACACTCTGTACCAATTATTGCCCCCAAAGACTAAAACCCGTGGTACCATCTGATTGTTTATTGTCTTTTGAATATTTCAACTTATTTCGGTTGTCAATAATTTTTACAGATTTGGGTTAGCATTTAAATTAAACGCCCAATAAAAGATTTTTATGAATGAATACATGAGACTAAGAAACATGGAGTAATTATTGCTGTATTAAATGTGACTAATTTGAAATGAATCTCAGTATCTTTTCAGAACATTTTGTATTGTGGATACAAGTCATAGATTTTTTTATGATCCACCACACAACTGAAATTCGGCTGAAAATGTTTACTCTTTATGGGCAAACCGGGCTCCTAGTACTCCATCACAGTTGTGTTGGGGGGGGGTAGGTTATGTCGAGAAGTGGTCAGCTGCTAGGCGCACGAGCGCAGGACTAGTCGCACGTGTCAAGCGAGTGCAACAACGCAGATGGCTGCTTATCGGCTGATATACCCGTCAATACAACTGTGATGGAGTACTAGCCTAATTAAAAAAAATGAATCATTTCAATCTCTGTTTATTTCCACTAAATTTTGGTAGCTGGTCATGAAAAATAATGAAAATAAAACAAAATCTGACTTTAACTTCGACTATTGGGTAAATTTAGCATCTAATGATCCCGTTAATTTCCAAGTACAAAAAAACGCTGCAATAGACTCATTGATAAATGAGTCTCCGGAACATCTTCGGCATCGATTAAGAGGATTACAGTGGAGAATTGACATAGAAGTAAAACGCAGCAAAAACTCATTAGACAGTTGCGTGCGAATCCAGAAAATGATGATGGATATCATTTATGCCCCTGGAGGATTGGTCGAATCATTACACCAACTGACCGAACCAGAAGCCTCGTCAACGAAAAAACATCTTAACCCAAAAAGTAATGTCGTTGCATTTACAAATAAATCTGAAACTTAATCTCAGTTGATTTCAGACAGAAAAGAATACACCATTCGGCTTAGTTGTACCGCTCTTTCCAATAATTTGAACCCTGTGTTTAAATGGGAATTTCTGGTATTCCACGAATATAGTCGTTATGAAATATTGGGCTAAATATTCAGGGTTTCATTAAGTTTTCGTCAATTCTGCTAAAAGCTACTGGGCTGAAGGAACTGTAATAAACAGCTATTCTCGACGACATAACTGACGCTACGAACTCCATGCGAAAAGTGTATACAGTTTCTCAACTTAACAGGGAAACAAAAATCCTACTGGCAGACCACTACTTATCGATCAGAGTAGAAGGTGAAATCTCCAATATGGCAAGCCCGGCTTCCGGCCATATCTACTTTACTCTGAAAGACTCTTCTTCCCAGGTTCGTTGTGCAATGTTTCGCACGAATCGTCGTAAACTTGAGCATCAACCGGGTAATGGCGATCACGTGATTGTCTCCGCTAATGTTGGCCTTTATGAAGCGAGGGGCGAGTATCAACTTATCGTAACGAATATGGAAGAAGCCGGGGATGGTGCGTTGCAGCGAGCATTTGAGCAACTAAAACGCCGGTTGTCTGAAGAAGGTCTGTTTGATCAGGAAAGAAAAAATACCATCCCGCGCCTACCCACAAAAATCGGTATTATCACTTCTCCAACGGGCGCGGCAATTAGAGATATTCTTTCAGTACTCAAAAGAAGATTTCCATCCATACCCGTGGTTATTTTCCCAGTTGCGGTTCAGGGAATCGACGCCAAATACGAAATTACCGCCACAATCGAAAAAATATCTGCTGACAACAGCTGCGATGTACTTTTGATTTCCAGAGGCGGTGGCTCATTGGAAGACCTATGGGCATTCAACGAAGAAACTGTCGCGCGGGCCATTGCCAATTGCCCCATTCCCATAGTGACTGGCATTGGCCACGAAACTGATTTCACCATTGCGGATTTTGTCGCCGACCTTCGCGCGCCCACTCCATCGGCAGCAGCAGAATCGGTCACTCCAGACCAGGTTGAATGGATCTTAAACTTCAGCCGCATCGAATCACAACTGTTACAGATAATGCGAGCCCACACGAACTCTCGGATAAATTCCCTGCAATGGATTAGCAAACGGCTACACCAAGTACATCCTGGAAAACGCCTGCAAGATCAGGAGCAACGCCTGGATGAATTGGATTCTCGCATCAGAAGATCAATGAGTTCCAGAATCAACCACGCGACTGCACATATTGCGACGACTATGGCGCTGCTGTTGCAACACAATCCAACACATCGTTTAGTCGCTTTACAATCACAACACACACAATTGTCTCACCGATTGAATAACGCGATATCCAGAACCATTGAAAAAAGGCAGCAAATATTAAGTGAATTAGCTAGAACTTTGCATACAGTCAGTCCTCTGGCCACGCTTTCGAGAGGCTACGCGATTGTTTCCACTGCTGGAGACGGAAATATCCTAAGATCGTCAGACGAAGTCGTTACGGGAGATGAGATCGAAACCCGACTGGCAAAAGGTCGGCTTATTTGTCTGGTTGAAAAAACATTGGATAGCTAGTACTCCATCACAGTTGTGTTGGGGGGTAGGTTATGTCGAGAAGTGGTCAGC
>CAZGQY010000121.1:0-13105 GCA_964528035.1 uncultured Methylococcaceae bacterium
CATACACTTCCTCCACAGATCCCCCATAGAGGGCTGTTTCGATTAAGGGGCAAGTAGTACCAATAAGTTACACATTGCTCAGGGAAACAATTGAGACCAATTTTTTGTAGGCTGGCGTTGAGCTTGCGAAACCCAACCTTAACGTAACCACCCAGTTGGGTTTCACTGTCTTTGGGGCTGTCAACAAATTTGTAAATGCTCAAGTGACAAGTTCGGGGGTGGAGGGAACAGGTCATTCATTGTTCAGGACGCGTAAATACATCCATGTAGCGCTGCTGCAACGTCCTTGTTGCAGAAGCCTGAACAATGAATGACCTGTCCCCTCTGGGGAAGGATTTTCAAATATTAATAGGCAAAGGAAATATTCAATTATTGAGAAAGGCTGTTCCCTGGATCTCGGATCAACCTCGTCATATCAACCGCCGGATTCCACCGGGTATTTTAGTTTCCAGCTTTCAAATCCTCCATCCAGGCTGTAAACATCGTCGAATCCCGCTCCGGAAAAATATTCCGCCGCACTTCGGCTCATATTTCCGTGATAACAATAAACCAGTAGAGGTTTGGATTTTTCGCTGTTTTGCAGAAAATCATCCAGATTGGTTCCGTTGACCGATAGTGCGTTTTTAATATGGGCTGCCTGGAAGGAGCCGCCATCCCGGACGTCGACGACGATGGGGTTCTTTTCAACTATTAGTTGATTGCCTTGTTCTATGTCGATTGATTGGTAGTTCATGATTGTCTTCTTATTGTTCTAATCGTGTTGATAAATTGGCCCGATTGGGGCTAGAGGGAACAGGTCATTGATTGTTCAGAACGCGTGAATACATCCATGTAGCTCTGTTGCAACGTCCCTGTTGCAAAAGCCTGAACAACCAATGACCTGTTCCCTCCTGGGTAATTGGTTGGTTGTTTTCATGGTGGTGCAATATTCTGTTTTTGGTATTATCCTGGAATACTGGATTAACTACTAGAAAAATGCGATTTGGTAGAGATTCAAGCTGTTGAGTGCGATACACTAACCGGGCGGGTTGATTCGCCTAAGACGAAGAACAGGCAAAATCTATTCAGACATTGGAAAACCAGGAAAAATGTAAAGTAATACCAGTGATTATCCGCCATACCGAAGGCTGGACGCGTCTGCCTATTGGTGCATTGCAGGGTTTTCCAAAGGACCGCAAGCCTTTGGATACATTTCCGAATCCAGACTGTTTTTGGGGCGATGTAAAAAGTAGTCTGACTCGTGAAATCGACCAAATTCTGGTGGAGCGGTAGGACTGATGTGGGATAATTCCCCGGATTCTATTCAAAAAGGAAATCAACGCCGAAGCGAGGATGCGATCACTGGTTCAAAGGAATCAGTCTTTCTTCGATGCATCTTTCCAAGTAACATCCCAAGGACTGTTTAGCCAACGATTGGCTGCTTGTGCGAGGCTGATTTCTTTCTCTTTTTCGGCGGGTTGCGTTGGCTGTTCGTCACTCAATGAGGATTCGTGAACACCGGTGATTTCCTCGGCATCAACCACGAAGCTCAATTGACTGAGCGCAGCTCCGGAATTTAGCTTGTTAAGATCAAGATCCAAATTTCCCTGTGCCGCGACGAGTAATTCCTTCATTTTATCCGGGTAGTTGGGGTTGCTGATCATTGCGCCAAGATCTTCTTTCATTTCTGTGATTTTGGCTTTTATTTTTGTGCGTTGTTTTTGTTCCTGGACATCCAGAATTTTCAGTTGTTTATGGATGACATCCTGTGGAACGGCTAATGATGGCCCAGGGAGACTGACACCCCGTTTTTTTAACAATATTCTCAGTGATACGTTGGTTTGAGCCGTTCTTTTAAAATCTTCTACCAGATTAAAAAGACTATTCTCTGTAGTGTCACTTGCCAGGTAAAGGGTTTCGACGACTTCATCGGATGAAAAATCCATCCCGGAATAATGCAACACTTTTTCCAGCTGATTTTTGACAATGATGTCCAGATTGACAAGATATTCTTTTACTGTGTTGACGGGCTGGCTTTGCAAATTATCACTGAGCGACTTGTAAAGGTTCAAAGCCCCTTGAGGCATTTCCTTGGGAGAGGTACCCAAAATAAGAACCGATTCCAGACTTGCGTGCAAATTTTCAATAGCTTTGGCGATGCCGACTATTTCGTCCAGAACACGACGTTTTTCTTCAATGCCGGAGAGATCTTGCTGAAGTTCGGAATTTTGTGGGGATGTAGTCATTATTGAATCATTTACTTTAAATCAAAAGCTGTTGTTCCAGCGTTGATTGTTACTATGTTCTAGTATGTTCCCCATTTCTTCTTCTTGATCTATGATTTCGCTAATTTGCTGGTCAATCGTTTTATCCAATTTGAGAACCAGTTTATATAGCTCATTTTCCTGTTCTTCGGTCATGTCCAGTTTCATGAATTTTTTTTCCATCTGAGTCATCAGATCACTGACTGCTGTTTTAATTTTCCCCCGGCTTTCAGCCGTTCTATTTTTAAGGTTGCCGATTGACTGATTTGTTAATAGCATGGTCTGCGTTAGCTGCATTTCACTTTTTGATAACTGATCCTTCAGTAATATCTGACTACAAAGCAAATCGATGCCATCAATAAGCATGGCGAATAAATCTTTGTAGCGGCCAGCTTTTTCAATGTCCTCCGGCAGATTGCGTATTAACAATGTTGTGTGTTTCCCAAGGAGCATGCAGCGTTTGCCATAAGTAGATATTTTTCTTTTGTTGGTATCCTGGCCGACTTTAAGGATGCTCCTTTCTATAGCGTGAACGATACCATCACTGCTGTAAAAAGGCGCTTCACTATTGCACCAGACTGCCAAAGCACTACTTAAGCCAAGATTTGCCAATTCCTCAAACAACTTATCTGCGAGTGACGAATAAGTGTTCAGAGAAATGCTATCCTGGAAAAAGTGTATGATTACGCCCTGTTCACCGACTATGCTGATCGAGGTGCTGGCAAGTTTTTGAATTTGTTCACTATTGGATTTTTGCTGATATTCAGCCTGTTTTGATTTAAGTAACAGTTCAATTCTGTCGATTAGAATATCAGTATCAAAAGGTTTGTGAACAAAGTCATCGGCACCAGAATCATAACAATCGAAACGCAATTCATTACTCGCTTCGTTGGAGAGATAAATTATTCCTGTATTGATAAGGTTTTGCCGTATCTTGCTGCCAATTAAAAGACTACGTTCTTTCGTTGCTTCATTCAGTTCGAAGATGACAACATCAGGTTTTTCTTCCAGAGAGGTATTCAGGCATTCTTCCAGCAAACAATGTGAGATTCGATAATTATGTTGAGATACATTGTCAATCAGAAGTCTGTTTTCTGGAATTTCGTTGGCGTAAAGAATACGTGGTTGGTCGATTATGGCATTCATCGTTTAATCTTCGGCTATTTTTTCGGAAAGATCCGCCAACGAACAATCATCTATATCTAATGCTTGCATGGCCTGTTGTTTCATAGCAATAGATGATTCGGTGTCTGTAAATTCAGGTTCAGTTGACTGTGTCAAATAGCTTGCTATTTGTAATGTGGCGACGAGTGGGCGCAGTGTGTCGTCATCAATTGAGCTTGATTTTGTCAGATGCAATGCAATGGCTTGTGTAGCCAGTGTGGGTAGTTTCCAGTGGTAGGCCAGAATGAAACTTATCAATGCATAATTGCTGCCAAACGTTGCGAGTTCATTTTTGACTAAGGCATCCGGGTCATATTTATGCTGGTCATGGGTTTGCATGTAATTATTAAATTTCTGCATGACTAACATGGTTCCGGCTTTATGAAACAGTCCGATCAAAAAGGCGGTATCCGGATCAGGTAATTTCTTTTTAATGGCAATCATTCGAGCAGTGACACCCACCTTGTTTGAATATTCGGTGATAGTTATAAATCCGGGCACTGAATCTTCCAGGGCTTTCCGCAATGCAGTGGCAACAATCATTTCGCTAAGGTTACGCACCCCAAGAATTATTGTGGCATGTTCAATGGACGTGACTTCGGCCTTGAGGCCAAATCTTGCTGAATTAATGTTTTGAATGATTCTCCCAGACAATGAAATATCCTCGCCGATTAAACTGATAATTTTCGATTGTTCAGGCTGTTCACGATTCAATTCCTGTTGCAGAGAAAGCAGGGTTTTGGGAATGGATGGGATTTTGATTCCTTTGATTGCGACATAGGCTTGTTTTAGTTGTTGTTGATCAATTCCTTCAAGATTCATAGGTCTTTATGGTCGTTGACAAAAATAGATAAATTCAATAAATATGACAAATATAAGGTTAGCAGCGATGTTTGTATTTGCAAAAAAAATTGTTCTTCCTGGTGACTTGTATTTTCGTCCAGCCTTGTGGTGCGATATAGGTCAATGGGCGGTACAATACGCGTTTTGACTCTAATACCAGCAATGAAACTGATTACTTTTACACATGATGGCGAAACCCGTGTTGGGGCTGTTGATGATGACGGTGTTGTCGATTCTAAAAGTGCCGACGGAATGCCTTTGTCGATGCTTGAATTTTTACAGGGTGGTTCGGTGGCGATGCAGGCGATGCAGAGCCTGATTGAATCCAGTGTCAGTCGTATTCCGCTGGATCAGGTTTTGCTGCAGGCACCGGTACCCAAGCCATCCAAATATTTAGCTATCAGTCTAAATTATGGTAAACACATCGCCGAGACCGGGCGTGATAAGCCGGAATATCCCTCGTTTTTCAATAAACAAGTCAGTTGTGTAGTGGGGCCCGGCGCATTGATACACCGACCCAAAGTTTCGGAAAAATTGGATTATGAGGGTGAATTGGCGCTGGTAATTGGTCGGCGATGTCGTCATATCAGAAAAGAAAATGCGGCCCAGGTCATTGCCGGATTTATGGTTGCCAACGATGTGTCTGTCCGGGATTGGCAGTTTCGGTCGCCTACGTTTACATTGGGTAAATCATTTGATACTCATGGACCCACTGGGCCCTGGATCGTAACCGTTGATGAAATCAATGATCCACACAATCTTCATGTGCAAACCTGGGTAAACGATGACAGGCGGCAATCGTTTAATACCAGTGAAATGATATTCAATTGTTATGAACAGATCGAATATTTGAGTACAGTCATGACATTGGAGCCCGGTGATATTATTTCAACCGGAACTGGTAGTGGAGTCGGGGTAAAGATGAAACCGCGTGGCTATATGAAAGCGGGCGATATTGTACGTATCGAGATAGAGAATATTGGTGTTTTGTCTAACCCGGTTATCGAAGAGCCGGTGGATATCGAATAGTCCCGATAACCGAGTGGTTGGCAAAATACCAGGAAACTTTTTATATCGGCTGTAGTATCAGATTAATTGTAATAATTCGAAACCAATACGAATAAAGCGGGCTTGGCAGAGCGCGATGGAACCCAGTGATATTGCTGGGTTCGGTTCCTAAATGCCAGCCTATAATAAACAGTCTCAGTTTATTGTCTTGAAAAAATTGCACCTCGTCGATTTCTAGCAATGGGGCAGGATGTCCGCATTCAGTCTCTGAAATTGTTAAATTGCAGTGGCAGTTCAAACTGGGTTTCTTTCAAAATTTTCATCACAGCCTGTAAATCATCGCGTTTTTTACCAGTGACACGAACTTTCTCGCCCTGAATTGCGGCCTGGACTTTCAGTTTTTTTTCTTTTATCAATTTAACGATTTTTTTTGCCATTAAAGTTTCCAGACCCTGTTTCAGGAGTGCGGTTTGTTGGGCCTGTTTCCCGGTAATGTTAACTTCGCCAATGTCCATGCAAAGAATGTCGACACCGCGTTTGGTTAACTTGGTTTGTAGGATATCCATCATTTGTTGAAGCTGGAATTCAACTTCCGCCGACAATGTAATGGTGCTGTCATTCAGGTCGAAGTTGGCATTAGTTCCTTTGAAGTCGAAACGAGTGGTCACTTCACGGTTTGCCTGGTCGACAGCATTGGCGGCTTCATGAATATCGATTTCGGAAACGATGTCGAAAGAGGGCATAAAGAATCTCAGGCTGGGGTTAAAAACGAGAGTTACGATGTAGGTGCGCCAAAATCATACCATAAATAATGGGTTTTTCAGATAGCTGACCAGTACTCCGTCATTGTTGTATTGGGGAGTAGCTTGGTCGAGAAATGGTCAGCTGCTAGGCGCGCGAGCGCAGGACTAGTCGCACTCATTCAAGCGAGTGCAACAACGCAGATGGCCGCTTATCGGCTGATTTACCCGTCAATACAACTTTGACGGAGTACTAGACAGGTATCCGAGAATAAAGATTTTTGTCTGGGCTTAATTATCTGTTAGATTGCCTGGATTCAGTTACATTCCCGTCAGGCTATCATTGGCATTTTGTATCCTGGGTGAAGCTGGTGGAATTCGTGAGAAAATATTCGATACCTTTACTTTATATTTCGGTGCTCACAAATCAGCTCATAGGCCTTGCGGATTTTTTGGGTTTTTTCGGTTGCCAACTTCATCATTTCTTCAGGTAAACCTTTGGATACAAGTTTGTCCGGATGGTTTTGGCTGATAAGTCGGCGATAGGATTTTTTAATTTCGCTGTCTTTATCTGTCGCTTTAACTCCGAGGACTGCGTAAGCATCGTCGATTTTTGGTTTTTTGGCAGAATTCGCTGTGTAACGTCCTTCGTGGGTATAGTCATTAAAACGTTGTTGGGCCTGAAATATGGCCTTGAATTTCTCATATTCCAACTGTGAAATTTGCAGTCTGCCGCAAATATGTAACAACAAACGATCTTCCGCAGGATCAAGACTACCATCGGCAAATGCGGCTTGTAGTTGTATTTCCAGAAACATTCTGATTAAGCTGGTCTGTCTGTGACATTCCTCCTTGAGGTGGTTGAGAGTGGCATCCAGTGCAAAATCCGAATTTTTTCCTTCATTAAATAGCTTAATCGCTGCGCGTTGCTGATCCGCAGACAATCCGAGATTACGCATAACAGTTTCAGCCAGGATGATTTCTTCACGCGAAACTTTACCATCTGCTTTTGCGATATGCCCCATAATGGAAAATGTCGCAGTAAAAAATGCCATTTGTACACGTTGTTGGTCACCAGGGCTCAGTGGTGGTTCGTTTCTACCCTGAAAGCCTTTGTCGAACTGGTGGCCAATATAGACACCAAGGATTGTACCCAGTAGCCCTCGAGTAAGCAGGAAGCCAAATGCACCGCCAAAAAGTTTTCCGTGCCAGCTCATAGTGTGGTTCCTTTGTTAAGATTTAGGTTTCTGCTCAGCAAATTCTTGATTAGGATGCAAACCATTGATTGTCTGGCACGCGTAAATACGTCTATGTAATCTTTGCTGCAAGGTCTCTGCTGCGGAAGCTCTGGCAATCAATACTTGCAAATAATACCCTAAACTTTCATTATTGCATTTTTTGTTACATAACTGGGTTATTGATCATTGAATAGTACTGATGCTCTATACGAAACCTCTCTAAGGGGTTTAAGCCTCAAAGCGAAAGGAAAAGTCAGAGATATATATGACATCGATGATCAAACGATGCTAATTGTGACGACTGATCGAATGTCGGCATTTGACGTGATTCTTCCAGATGCGATTCCGGGTAAGGGGCGGGTTTTAACTTCGGTTTCCAATTTTTGGTTTAATCGTACCGAAACACTTATTGCCAATCATTTGACTGGAATTCCTTTAGATCGAGTCATATCAGATCAGGCTGATTGTGCCTTGCTGGAGGGGCGGACGATTATCGTTAAGATACTCAAACCGCTACCTGTAGAGGCGATAGTGCGCGGATATTTAATTGGCTCTGGGTGGAAAGACTATCAGAACACAGGTTCGGTTTGTGGTTTGGCGTTGCCTCCGGGGCTGTGTCAGGCGCAGCAATTACCTGCTGCCATTTATACGCCTTCTACTAAAGCTGAAATTGGCGAACACGATGAAAACATTTCCTATGAGGCAACTGTCGGTTTACTGGGGTCTGAATTAGCTGATAAAGTACGTCGTATAAGTGTGCGCTTGTATACCGAGGCGGCAATATTTGCTCGCCAGCGCGGTATTATCATTGCTGATACCAAATTTGAGTTTGGTGTGGATGAAAAGGGAGAATTGCATTTGATTGATGAAGTATTAACGCCGGATTCTTCACGTTTTTGGCCCGTTGATGAGTATGAAGTAGGAGGTAGTCCACCCAGTTTCGATAAACAGTTTATACGTGATTATCTTGAAACTCTGGATTGGAATAAAATGTCTCCCGGGCCAAATCTGCCAGCGGAAATTATCCAGCGCAGTGCAGATAAATACAGAGAAGCTGAAGAACGTCTGACACGTTCATAATGGGTCAGATTTCGCATACAGAAGCGCTTTATCATTCAAGGGAGGGCCAAGAGGCAACTGTGTCAAAATATTTAACAAAGTATGAGTGGTTGGTGAGTGACTGGTTTTGGTAAAAATTGGGTGAATTTTAAATGGTTAGAAAATCATCGTGCAATATGAAAAAAAAAGCAATAGTAATAGTAAGATAGCGGAATTGGTATGGGTTGTTAATACTACGTTCTGAGTTGAGCGGTAATAGTTGGTTCAACTGTTGCATAGGATGCATCGTCGATGGAATTTAGTCATCTATCGTTTAGGCAAGTATGAGTTAGTGGTACTGAATATGCGAATATTTGTAAAACAATAACAAGAAACAGGGCCTTCAATGCAAAATAGTGAGATAAAAAGTGAACGATCAGAAGATCGGAGAGTGTTTGCTGACAGACGTAAAAAAAATCTGCGCACTTTTGTGTATTCAGTTTTCTTTGGCAAGCGCAGAGGGCCACAGCGAACAGTCGAAAAATCCAGGCCATTTTACAAAGACGTGTACGATGTTCGATTATTAGCACTGATCCTGCTAATCGTCTGTTTGTGTGCTGCAGATGCGGGTTTGACTTTGTTGATTTTGGAAAAAGGTGGTGTGGAACTGAACCCGGTTATGATCTGGTTGCTGGAGATTAGCAGTCAATCATTTTTTATCACAAAGTTTTGTATAACCTCGCTAGGTTTGTTTTTTGTGTTGGTGCATATCAGGTTTCGAGTTCTGAAAACATTAACAATGCCACATTTTCTGGTGGCATTGTTTGGTTTTTATTTGTTTCTGGTTGGTTATGAGCTGTCGATATTGGCGGCTTAATTGGTGGAGAATTTATATTCTATTCAATGGCAGTATTCTTAGGCGCGCAAGTCCTTTAATTAATAACATCAGAATATATAGTTAAGTTGTTTTTTACAAAAGACCGTTTTCCGCGAATGAAAAGGGTGCTCCATCACCAATGATAAAATGATCCAAAACGCGTATGTCCATCAAAGACAAAGCGCTAATAAGTTTTGTGGTGATATTTTTGTCTGCATCGCTTGGATTGCTTGCACCCGATGGGTGGTTATGCGCGAAAATGACTGCGGCAGCGTTTAGTTGTAGTGCTCTGCGTACGATTTCTCTGGGATACACTCCGGTACTGTCGATGGTCCCTCTAAAAATTTCTTCAAATTTTATGATTCGGTGTTGATTATCGAGAAACAGGCAGGCAAATACTTCGTACGGATACGCTCTGAGTTCTGATATCAGGTATTTTCTACTGGCGTCAGGGTTACACAATGCGTCGCCCCTTTGGATGTTTTCTTTTAGATGGCGTTTTGACATTTCAAGAACCGCTTGTAACAAAACAAATTTGGCATTTCCAAGCCCATGGGACTGGTTGAACCGGTTTCGGTCAGCGTTCATGAGCGCACGTAATGAGCCATATTCAGAAAGTAGTTCCCGAGCTAAATCAACAGCAGTTTTGCCTTTTACACCGGTACGTAAAAATATCGCCAGCAATTCTGCGTCGGATAAGGATTCTGCCCCTAAATTTATGAGCTTTTCTCTGGGGCGTTCGTTAATCGGCCAATCAGTAATAGGCATTGGAAAATTTCATGGGCCATTAAGTGTAAAATAGTAAGCTTCAGTTTTCTCGGCGGTGAGATTTCAAGTCTTTGATTTCTTTGGAGTGTGTTATGATCTTTCTGCAATCGCTGGTTCTTATCTCTCTTTTGCTGATACTTGAATCACTATAGGGTTGTGTATTTTTATAGTAGATTCTATGGGTTGTTCTATCGAAACTAATAAAAAGCATAGATCGTTAATAAAAACCTTGCCATAATTCTTAAATTGGGATGACCTCTGAGAATAGAAGTAGGTGTTTTAAGTCGTTGTTTATTCCTTTGACGTAGACCTTTGAATCGCTTACACCGCCACTACGGAAATCGCTGAATAGAGATCTTTTTTGGTAACTGGTCACCGCCTCTATGGTAGGTCTGTTCCGGAAGACGCCGTAAATACATCCATAAAGGCTTGGGTGCGGCTTCCCTTCCGCATACACTTTCTCCACAGATCACCCATAGAGAGCTGTTTCGGTAGAGGGACGAATAGTTACTTTTTTGTTTTATAACGAATATTGAAAATGGGAATGTTTTCGGGAAAAAATATCCTTATTGGGGTTACTGGCGGCATTGCTGCGTACAAGACAGCAGAACTTGTACGCCAATTAACTTTACAACAAGCCTCGGTCCGAGTGGTTATGACCGAGTCTGCTAAATTGTTTGCCAGCCCTTTAACTTTTCAGGCTCTTTCTGATAATTCTGTCCATAGTGGATTGCTCGATATTAGCGAAGAAGCTTCAATGGGCCATATACGTCTTGCCCGATGGGCGGATTTTATCGTTATTGCTCCTGCAACCGCTGATTTTCTTGCTAAAATGAGGTTGGGCGTCGCGAATGATTTATTGTCGGCTTTATGTCTGGCTGCGGAAGTACCGATTGTAGTTGCTCCGGCAATGAATCGAGCGATGTGGATCAATCCTGCAACGCAAGAAAATATTGGCATTCTTTCTCAGCGCGGTATTACTCTTTTGGGCCCCGATAAAGGAATTCAGGCCTGTGGTGAAGAGGGTTATGGCCGGATGATGGAGCCTTTGGCAATTGGCTCGGAATTGACTCGGTTGTTTTGCAGACGTTTGTTGCAAGGGGTGAGTGTGCTTGTTTCCGCAGGTCCGACTCAGGAAGCGATCGACCCGGTTCGCTATATTAGCAATCGCAGTTCTGGAAAAATGGGGTACGCGGTGGCCCAGGCTGCCGTGGAACAGGGGGCTTTGGTTACTTTGGTAAGCGGGCCTGTAAATTTGATTGAGCCCCGGGTCGATGCGATAGTCCACGTACAGTCTGCGTCCAATATGTTTGATGCAATTATGGAAAAAGCACCCTCTCAGGCGCTTTACATAGGAGCTGCCGCGGTTGCGGATTACGAACCGGTGAATTCTGTAAACAGTAAAATAAAAAAAAATCCTGATTGTATCAATCTGCAATTGAGAAAAACCCGCGATATTCTCAGCAGCGTTGCAGCGCTTGATAATGCCCCTTTTACCTGCGGGTTCGCGGCGGAAACCGATAATCTGGAAAGTTATGCCCGCCAGAAACTTGAGAATAAAGGTATAGACATGGTTGCGGCCAATTGGGTTGGCGGCTGCGACGGTGGTTTTGACAGTGACCATAACGCACTTCACGTATTTTGGTCTGATGGCCAGCAGAAGCTGGAATTTGGGCCTAAACTGGAGGTGGCACGTGGGCTCCTGGAAATAATTGCAGATAAATTTAATAATTCCAATAAAGTGCCAGTTAAATGAAGCAGAGGATACAGTTAAAGGTTTTAGATCCGCGGGTAGGGACCGAGATTCCTTTGCCCTGTTATGCAACTGACGGTTCTGCGGGAATGGATTTGAGAGCGTGTATTGATGCTCCTTTGACGCTTAAGCCAGGTGATTGTCAGCTAATTTCGACGGGTATTTCTATTTATATTGCAGACAGGAGTCTTGCTGCAGTACTGCTTCCTCGTTCTGGATTGGGGCATAAGCACGGTATTGTATTGGGCAATTTGGTTGGTTTGATTGATTCGGATTATCAGGGACAATTGTTTGTTTCCTGTTGGAACCGGGGACAGGAAAATTTTATCGTGGAAATCGGAGACAGGATTGCGCAGTTAGTATTTGTGCCAATTGTGAGGGCTGAATTTGAATTTGTGGAGCAATTTTCGCAAAGTATCCGTGGCGAAGGCGGCTTTGGTCATACTGGCCGAAATTAACTGTCGTTAGCAAAATTAGGGGTCAGTTGACTATGAATCTGAAAAGGTTTTTTACGGTATTTGCGTTGATCGTGTGTTTGATCATCATATTGAATACACTTGCATTTTATCTGATCGGCTGGAATGCATCGAAACAAGCGGAGAAAGAGTCTGTTGAGCATATTGCAAAACGTCTTTCGCGGACAGTGCAATTGCAGTTGAAGGGATTGTCTGTGGCCGTCGATAATGTTGCCAGGCGGCCTAGAATAGCGATGTTGATGGAAACAGGAAATCTTCTTCAACTCGCGGCGGAAGCGGAAAATGTTTCGGGTGGAATGGTGGGTGCGTTGAGAGTCCGTTTCTTAAGCGCGGATGTAAGTGAACCGGATTTGCTGCATAAGCCTCATATGGGTTATGCGGATTTAGAGATGGTACATGCCGCAGTAAAATCAAAGCAGTTACCTGCAGTTCATGAATTTAAAACAGCCAATAAACACATTGCGATTGCGCGTCCAGTTTTGGCCGATGGCGAGGTTGTTGGTGTTGTTCTTGCGAGTATTTCTACAAAAATTTTTACTGGTTTGCTGAGTAGCTCTACATTACCGGGAATGATGGAAATGACTCAGGGGCAATTAAGTCTGGGTGCTATGGGTAATTCGGAACTTAAAACAGATGCGCCTCTGGGTACTTTAAAAATACCGGGCACAAATTGGCAAATTCGATACTGGGCAAATTCACAATGGGACTCGCAATTAATTTATATTCTGTCAGCCGCTGTGGTTGCAATATTGTTGGTTGCGTGCCTGGTTTTTTTTCTGCACCGTTGGTTTATGGATCAGTTTGTGAGTGATCAGACTATTATCATTTCTGTCGTTCGAGCACTGCAGGCGGGCAAAATCCAGGGCAATTATCCGGTAAAAATTAGAGATTTTGAGCCGTTGATTGCCAATTTGATTCAGCTAAGGCGGGGCTCCACGGGGCAGGTTGATCCCGTCG
>CAZGQY010000122.1:0-12854 GCA_964528035.1 uncultured Methylococcaceae bacterium
ATGTATTTACGGCGTCTTCCGGAACAGATCACCCATAGAGGGGCGAGCAGTTACTGTTTATTTAAAGTAATTTTGTAGCATGCCATACCGCTTTGCGTTGCAAAAACCGATACTATAAAACCATTAAGGTTGAAACTGTCGGATAGTCTGAACAATTTTGGCATAAGGTAAAAATTCGAATAGAAAGATTTAAGGCTATAGAGTCCGAGGACAAAATAAAAATGGGGAGAAAGCAGATACCGACGAAAAGTTGGCTTGTCACCAGTTGGCTATTATTGGTTAGCGCATTTACTTTGTCTGGATGCGACTGGGTCGTTATGAACCCATCTGGCTACATCGCAAAACAAGAGGCCTTCCTGATCAATATTTCTACTTTACTCATGTTGATCATAATTGTGCCAGTGATCCTTCTGACCATCCTTTACGCCTGGAAATACCGAGCGTCGAACACCAAAGCCGAATATGACCCTGACTGGCACCATTCAGCCACGCTTGAAACCATAATCTGGACAGCTCCGTTAGCCATTATTCTCGCGTTAAGTGGGCTCACTTACGTTGCCACACATCGGCTGGACCCTTATATGCCGATTACCCGTATCAGCGCGGACAAACCCCTTCCTGAAAATACTAAAACCCTCGTTATCGAAGCTGTGGCACTGGACTGGAAATGGTTATTCCTATATCCCGAGCAGGGTGTAGCGACCATCAATGAAATCGCGGCCCCGGTTGATCGGCCGATCCAATTCAAGATTACCTCTGGCTCGGTGATGAACTCACTCTATATTCCCGCGTTAGCGGGGCAAATTTACGCGATGTCGGGCATGGAAACAAAACTACACGCAGTAATAAACGAAACAGGTGTATTTGATGGTTTTTCGGGTAACTACAGTGGTCACGGTTTTTCGCAGATGCGCTTCAAATTTCACGCTGTCGATGAGATAGGGTTTGATGCATGGATTGAGAAAGTACGTTCTTCGAAGCAGGGGCAGCTTGGCAGTCAATCCTATATGGAACTGGAAAAGCAGACTATAGGCCATCCCGTTGTCTATTATGGCGACGTAGAAAAAAGTCTTTATCATAATATCCTGAATAGGTGCGTTAGGCCTGGGGCTACCTGCATGGACGAACTCAGGTATCAGGATGTACATGGGCCTCATAAATTAGCTAAGCACGAGGGGAAGTAAACGAATATGTCTAAGGATTACGCAGCAATTTATGCCGATGATCGATGGTCTCCGGTATTCGGAAAACTTTCCTGGGACGTCATTCCATATTATGAACCGCTACTGGTGATGACCTTCCTCGGGGTTGTCATCTCTGGCGGCGCGGTTTTGGGCTGGGTCACCTACAAAAAACTTTGGGGTTATCTGTGGGCAGAATGGTTTACCAGCATAGACCACAAGAAAATCGGCATTATGTACATAATCCTGGCTCTGATCATGCTGGTTCGAGGCTTCACTGATGCCTTGCTGATGCGGGCGCATCAATCCATGGCTTCAAGCGGGGCAGAGGGTTTTCTTGACGCGCATCACTACGACCAGATATTTACCGCACATGGCATGATTATGATCTTTTTTGTTGCCATGCCGTTTGTGACCGGTTTCATGAATTTTGTGATGCCGCTGCAAATCGGCGCGCGCGATGTTGCCTTCCCATTCCTGAACAACTTTAGTCTGTGGATGACCATCGGTGGCGCCATATTGGTCAATATCTCCCTGTTTATCGGTGAATTCGGCCAGACAGGCTGGCTCGCCTATCCACCACTTTCGGGGATCAATTTTAGCCCTAGTGTGGGCGTCGATTACTATATATGGGCATTACAGATCGCGGGAATTGGCACCACCCTGTCCGGTATTAACCTGCTGGTGACCATTATTAAGATGCGTGCACCCGGCATGACTTATATGAAAATGCCTGTGTTTACCTGGACCGCCCTGGCGACCAATGTTCTGATCATCGCGTCATTCCCGGTATTGACCGCAGTGCTCGCGTTGTTAAGTCTTGATCGTTTTCTCGATATGCATTTTTTCACTAACGATCTTGGTGGTAACGCCATGATGTATATAAACTTAATCTGGATCTGGGGCCATCCAGAGGTATATATCCTAATCCTGCCTGTATTTGGCATCTTTTCTGAAGTGGTTGCAACCTATTGTCGTAAACAGATATTTGGATATGACTCAATGGTGTACGCAATCGTGGTGATCACGATTCTTTCTTATATTGTCTGGCTGCATCATTTTTTTACTATGGGATCGGGTGCCAGCGTCAACTCCTTTTTTGCTATAACGACCATGATAATCTCGATCCCGACCGGGGCTAAAGTATTTAACTGGTTATTCACCATGTACAAAGGCCGTATCACTTACGACCTGCCGATGATGTGGACGGTTGCCTTTATTATTACTTTCGTAATTGGCGGTCTAACCGGCGTGCTATTGGCGGTACCACCAGCAGATTTTGTGTTACATAACAGCCTGTTTCTGGTTGCACATTTTCACAATGTCATTATTGGTGGGGTTGTGTTTGGCGTTTTCGCCGGTTTTTATTACTGGTTTCCCAAAGCCTTTGGATATTGCCTGGAACCCTTTTGGGGCAAGGTCTCTTTCTGGTCCTGGGTGATCGGTTTTTACCTGGCCTTCATGCCACTCTATGTCCTCGGCCTGATGGGTGTCACACGGCGACTGAGCCAGTTTCCGGATACTTCACTCAGCCTCTATTTCAATATTGCCACGGTCGGTGCTGTCCTCATCGCGGCCGGTATCGCTGCATTTTTAGTACAATTAGTTGTGAGTTACATGAAGCGTGACGAATTACGTGACGAAAGTGGTGATCCCTGGGGTGGTGACGGACGTACGCTGGAATGGTCAACCTCATCGCCACCGCCGAAATATAACTTTGCGTTTACGCCCATGGTTCACAAATTTGATGCCTGGTGGGACATGAAACAGCGCGGTCACCTGCGCCCCGTTGATGGCTTTAACTCGATCCACATGCCGAAAAACACCGGTTCCGGATTTATTCTCGCGATGCTTTGCACGCTGATGGGTTTTGCTTTGATCTGGCAGATATGGTGGCTCGCAGCGATATCCTTCATTAGCACAATCTCTGGCGCGATTATTCATTCTTTTAACTACGACCGGGAGTACACCATTCCTGTCGAAGAAGTCGAAACTGTCGAGGCTCGACGCAGCCAGCAACTGGCTAAGGGGGGTACGGCATGAGTGGTGACAATATAATTGCTGACCCGAGCCAGGACGCACCCGTTTTTTACCTGCAGGAAGAGCCGCATCATCAACCCGGCACGCTGCTGGGGTTCTGGATCTACCTGATGAGCGATTGCCTGATCTTCGCAATGTTGTTTGCCACCCGCGCGGTGGTGGGTTCCAATTTCTCGGGTTCACCATTACCAAAAGATGTTTTCGATATAAAGTTAATTCTGATTTCCACCTTTTGCCTGTTGTTTTCCTCGATTACTTACGGTTTTGCAGTATTGCAAATGCAGCAGAACAAGCTCGATGGCACGCTGTTATGGTTAACGATCACCGGGCTGCTGGGGGCCGCGTTTGTCGGCATCGAATTATACGAATTCTCACACTTGATCCATATTGGAGCCTCACCCCAATCCAGCGCTTCCTGGTCCTCATTCTACGCTCTGGTTGGCACTCACGGTCTGCACGTATTCTTCGGTCTGCTGTGGATAATCGTCCTGATCGCACAGGCAAGAATGTATGGCTTAACGGTTGCCAACCAACGCCGCTTGTTTTGTCTGAGTATGTTCTGGCATTTCCTCGATCTGATCTGGATTGGTGTGTTTTCGCTGGTATATTTGACTGGAGTTTTGTTATGAACACTCAACACGATGCAGGACAGCATGTTGAAGGAGCACCGCATGCCAGTTTACGGGAGTATACGGTCGGCTTCTGGTTGTCAGTAGTGCTCACCATCATCCCTTTTTGGCTGGTTCTCGCTGATGTACTCGCAAGCACCGGTCTGACCATTTTTGTTATCATCAGTTTTGGTACCATTCAAATGCTGGTACACATGATTTATTTTCTCCACTTGAACACCAAATCAGAGGGTGGCTGGGTTCTCATTTCGCTTGCATTCAGTGTTATGCTGGTGGTAATCACGATCGCAGGATCGATATGGATCACATTCCATCTTGATCGCAACATGATGCCGATGATGCCGGAGCCGCCAGCGCGTTACCCTGATACCATGACGGGTCACACTAATGAACACAACAACCCTGAACGGTAAATCACCGCAGGCTATTTTCAGATTACAGAAATTTTTGATTCTGACTGCGGTTGGACTCTCGATCATGAGCCTGGTACTGCTGGGTAACTGGCAACTCAGACGACTTGACTGGAAGCTCTCGCTCATCGAACGTGTCAAAAATCGCGCTTACGCCTCGGTGGTCGCGGCACCCACCGCTGCTGTCTGGCCCAGTCTTACCCGGAAAACAGATGAATACCGGCGTGTTTTGGTCCAGGGGCGATTTTTACACCAGAGAGAAACTCTGGTCTGGGCAATGACTGAACACGGGAACGGCTATTGGGTTTTGACCCCGCTACTGACCCCCGCCGGCGAAACTGTTCTGATTAACCGTGGTTATGTACCTGTCGCGGCTGCAAATCCCGCACAACGGAAACTCGGCCAGATTAAAGGCGAAATCTCAATCAGTGGTTATCTGCGCATCAGCGAACCGGGTGGAATACCACTGCGCGACAATGATCCCGCCGCAGATCGCTGGTACTCACGCGATGTCGACGCGATCAAACGAGCCCGGGAACTAACCAATGTCGCGCCGTACTTTATCGATTCAGATAACACCTCCAACCCAGGCGGATTGCCGATCGGCGGCCTGACCCGTCTCAGCTATCGAAACGCCCACTTCGTCTATGCGCTGACCTGGTATGGCCTGGCCCTGTTACTCACCTCGATGACTCTGCGCGTCATTTGGCTGGAGAGCAAAGGGCAGTTAAACCCGTAAAAGAACGTAAATACTTGCCACCCTATAGAAACAGCCCTCGATGGGGGATCTGTGGAGGAAGTGTATGCGGCAGGGAAGCCGCATCCAAGCCTACAAGGATGTATTTACGGCGTCTTCCGGAACAGATCACCCATAGAGGGGCGAGCAGTTACAAAAGAACTTTTATTAGTCAGAGAATTTCTTGATTTGGATGCAAACCAAACCGGTCAGTAATTTCTGTTAACTCCAATGCACAGCACAAGTGATTATCCTCATCTCTCTGGAAGATTCCAACAATGGAAGCTGACACGTGTTAAAACAAGAACAATCTCATTATCCTCCTTTACAATTCCCCAAACACGATAAAATGACGATCACTGATTTGCTTACACTGTAAATGCCCAAGACCCTCATGACGAAGCTGTGCCTTTACTTCATCAAGGCTAAACGCTGCCAATAAAGAATTATAAAAATCCCGCTGTAAAATTTGTTTTTCATTGGCCGCATAAGTTTCAACAAACAGGCGTGCCTGTTGCACTGAATCCGGTCGCAATAAATCCATTACAAAAACCATTGCTCCCTTCGCAGCGTAACGTTTAATAGTTTTCCATAACACGCCCGGATCTGGCAAATGATGCAGCAGGCTGTTACTGATCAGAATATCGTAATCGGATTGCTTCAATTCAACATCAGGTAAAAAGCCCAGAGTAAACTCCAACCGACCGTTCAAGGACGAATCAGCATTAAGTCGCTGCCTGGCATAATGGACCATATTTTCCGCCCCATCCACACCCTCCACCGTACACACTGGACATGCCATCGCAAAACGAAAGCTAATATCACCCGGTCCACAACCCAGATCTAATACAGATCCGGCGACTGTTCGCGATGCGAAGCAATCCTTAAACAACTGAATGAAATGGCTATGTGGCTCGTCAAAATCGGCTCCCGCATAAGCGGCAACCTGATCCTCGTCCTCCATTAGCTCGGGCTCAAGTATCCTGCGCATCGATAAACTCCCAATTCTTAAACATCGCAGCCTGCCCGTAATAGTGCTGATTATCAATTAGATTCCAGACAATTGCGTCGCTGATCGCAAAACGTTCACCTTTACTGGATATTCTGACACCGTGATAATCTGAGATAAATCCTCGGGCTGTAACCTCGGCTAACAAATTTGCTCGCTCTGATCGATCACCCTGCTCTGCGGAAAACCGAGACTGCAGCGAAGTAAATAGGCTCCAATTCATTCGAAACAACCTTTGCGCGGTACGATTCGCATAATTAAACACCGGATCATCATCCGTATTATGAGAAACCAGTGCAAAGGGTGAAAAATAAATTTGTTTCGCAGCCAAAACTGGATCAGACTGTAAACCAATCAAATCTTGTCCAGTCCAACGAGTCAAAGAGCTTCGCATTATCGAAACGTGTTCCAACAAAAAACAATTTGCATCGCTGGGTTCCGTTAGTAAAGACATAGCATCATTGATCCTGGTAATAGATAATATGCGCAAACAGGCAAATTTCCATAGTTTTTATTCATTACATAAATAAACTATTAGACGATCCAATTATCGATACCAAAGGAAATAAACATGGCACAACGTAGCACACTAATCATTCTGACATTTTTTGCACTCGTTTGTACCGGAAATTCATATGCAGAGGACAGCAAACCGCTAAAGGCCAACGGGATTAGCATTCCGAAAGGCTATAAAAACTGGAAATTAATCGCTGTATCACACCGCAATGACAAACAATCCTTGCGTGCCATTCTGGGCAATCAACGTGCACACAAAGCCACGAAAAAAGACAGCCTAAAGACCTGGCCGGAAGGATCGATTCTGGCAAAACTGGTATGGAATGATCGCACTCACAAGCAATGGTCTTCAGCAGTCGTTCCCGGTTCTTTATCACATGTAGAATTCATGGTAAAAGATAGTAGGAAGTACCCTGACACAGGAGGATGGGGATTTGCACGCTGGATCGGTATGGAACTTAAACCATACGACGATGATGGGTCTGAGTGTTTTGCCTGTCACACCAAAGTAAAGGAAAATGATTTTGTTTTTACCCAGGCCGCGCAATTACCCTAAACCGTCAGATGGCAGCAATTACAAAATCTACAGTGGCTAAATTTTAACCTTACAGTCAACATCTAAACCAGATGGCTAATTTGAGAGTACACAACCTCCCAGATAAGGAAAACACAATGAAACCGACCTCCCGAACAGTATTATTTACTTTAGTTATTCTATTGTTTTCCGGTCAGGTTAACGCATTACGTTGTGGAAATTCTTTGGTAGGTATCGGTGACAGAAAACACGAGGTCATACGTCTATGCGGGGATCCCACCTACACCGACTCTTACGACCGTCCATTAAACGGCAATAGCTACAACAGTGGTTTTCTACATATGGATGTGTGGACTTATAATTTTGGAAAAAGCCGGTTCATACAGGAGTTAGTCTTCGAAAATGGAATTCTGCGTTATATTAACCAGCTTGGATATGGGTACTAAGGAGCGAGATTTTAATATACCATTCGCGTTCAAGAATACCCACTTATAGCACGCATCTTTTCGCGAAGGGCGTTGTTGTAGAACCTTGAAAGAGATGACTATTCCTGCGATTCTACGCCTAGCCCTTCAAGAAAATCCACGCACTCAAAACGGGCATTCTTGAACGTGAAAGGTATAATATACAAAAGATTGACGCAGGATTATTGTTTGTCTTCAAGGCGTAGCAACAGGCGCATAGCAGGGCTACGCAACTGTTGCTACAACGCAGAAGACACAATAAGACCAGTCAAGATTCGTATATTATTGAATCCTCGCTCCTAATAAGAGCCCAGTAAAGACCTTATTGACTGAACTAACAGAGGCTAATTCTGATATGTCCTGTTCGATTTGCGACTTCGACAACCCCGAAGACATAAAATTCTGTGGTGGATGCGGTGCACCGCTGGAGACCTGCTGCTCACAATGTGCCTTTGACAATCCTCTCAACTTCAAGTTTTGTGGCGCTTGTGGTGCATCCCTCACAGGCTGCTCGCTGGTTGCAAACGCACATCAGTTAAAACGCAACGAGGATACAGAGTCCAATGTCCGGCTGTATGCAGCATTGCCCTTTATCACCGCACTTCTGCAGCAGGAAGTACGCGTCACCTACCGATCACTGCAACAGGCATTCAATCTCGATGATGAGCTTTTATCTGAAATTCGAGAAGAACTCCTGGTCAGACAAATCGTAACAGACGAGGGAGGTAACGTGCTTGTCTGGATTGGTGGAAAAACCATCACTACCGGGCCAGTCACGAATCTCCAACACTCAGCGGTAATTTCGAAAAATCCGGAAGAATCATCTGTAATTCTTAGTTCTCCGGAACCTTTCCATAATGAGCCGGCCGATTCCCGTGATCATTTGTCGTCAGAGTCTTCGCTCAACCCACCGGCAGGAACATCCAAGTCAAACCACAAGCCACGACGAGCCGAACGTCGCCAATTGACCGTGATGTTTTGCGATTTGGTTGGTTCCACGGATCTATCCGGCAAACTTGACCCCGAGGATTTACGCGAAGTGGTGCGCGCCTATCAGCAAAGCGCCGCTGAAATCATAGAAAAATATGATGGTCATATCGCTCAGTATCTGGGTGATGGCTTACTTATCTATTTTGGGTACCCGGTCGCCCATGAAGACGACGCACAGCGTGCCGTCCTTACAGGTCTGGGCATTCCAGAAGCATTGGCCACACTCAATAATCAACTCGAAGCGACTTACAGTGTAAAATTGGCGGTACGAATTGGCATTCATACCGGCCCTGTTGTAGTGGGTGAAATGGGTGGCGGCAACCGTCACGAAAATCTGGCCTTAGGCGAAACCCCAAATATTGCCGCACGACTTGAAGGATTTGCGCAACCCAACACAGTCGTAGTCAGCCCCTTAACCGCACAGTTGGTCAATCGTTCGTTCATGTTACGGGATCTGGGTTTACATGAACTCAAAGGAGTCGCCGAAGCCCTGAATTTATATGTGGTTATCAGCTCCCGCCGCGCCACAAAACAGGATGAATTCCAGGGCGGTCAATCTAAAGATCTTATGGGGCGCAATGAAGAAACCGGACTTTTACTCAGACGTTGGGAACAGAGCAAAGAAGGTCAGGGACAGGTGGTTTTAATTACTGGAGAAGCCGGTATAGGAAAATCAAGCTTAGTCGCTGGCATTCGCCAACACGTTAATCAGGAACAATTGCCCTGCATTACATTCAGATGCTCGCAGTACCATCAAAACAGTGCACTCTACCCGGTGATTGACCATCTCCAACGATTCATCGGATTCGAGCGCAATGATTCAATGGAGGACAAACTTGCCAAGCTGAAAAAAAGTCTCGAACCCTACGATTTACCGATGGCAGACGTTATTCCTCTTTTTTCCAACCTGCTTTCCATCAATTTACCCGAAGATCAAACTTTGTCATCGCCACTGGCACCTTCACAACAACGCCAGCAGACACTTGACGCATTGAACGCCTGGATACTCGATGAATCGGAACATCAACCCATATTAATTCTATGGGAAGACCTGCATTGGGCTGACCCGACAACATTAGAATTATTGGGATCATTACTGGAACAGTCACCAACAACACAAATACTCAATACACTCATGTTTCGACCCGATTTTATTCCACCCTGGCCGGCACGGTCCCATATGACACCGATTACCCTGAATCGTTTGGAACGTCTTCAGGTCGAAGCCCTGATTACTCGATTGGCAGGTGGAAAAAATTTGCCCACAGAAGTGGTCAATCATATCGTTACCAAAACCGACGGAGTCCCCTTGTTCGTCGAGGAATTAACAAAAACAGTCATTAATTCAACTGTCTTAGAAGAGAGCGGAGACCATTACCAACTCACAGGGCCCCTCAGTGAAGTCGCTATACCAACTACTTTAAACGATTCATTAATGGCTCGACTTGACCAATTACCGACAGTACGGGAAATGGCACAGTTAGGCTCTGTTGTCGGTCGCGAATTTGCCTATGAAGTACTTCAGGCACTCTCGAAAATTGAGAAGCCAGATCTAAATAACGGCCTGTCTCAGTTGGTCGAACACGAACTACTATATCAACGCGGTCGCCCACCCCGAGCAAAATATACATTCAAACATGCCCTGGTACAGGATGCCGCCTATCAATCCCTATTGCGTCAAAGACGCAAACAGTACCACCAGCAGGTTGCGGAACTATTCGAATCGCGATTCAGTGAAATTGTCGAATCCGAACCTGAATTATTGGCCTACCACTACACCGAAGCAAATTGTCCGCAGCAAGCCATAACATATTGGCTTAAGGCAGGACAACGCGCTGCCCATAGCTCCGCTCATAGAGAAGCAATCGCGCATCTCACTAAGGGAATAGAAATCCTGCACACTTTAACCGAAACCCCGCAACGCAACCAACAAGACCTGGCACTTCACGTCGCACTGGGCGGCTCATTAATCGCCGTAAAAGGTTATGCCGCGCCCGATGTCGAAAAAGTGTATACAAAAGCTCGAAGTTTGTGCCAGGAAATCGGCGAAAACCCGGAAGTATTCCAAATATTAAGAGGCTTGTTTTTGTTTTACCTGGTACGGGGTCGTATGGAAACAGCCCAGGAATTGGCGCAGCAAATGCTTCAGCAAGCCGACAAACAAAGCGAAGTTGCACCAAGAATGTTGAGCCACTATTTGATGGGGATGATTTTGTTTTTTCGGGCAGATCATGTCACCGCACTATCACACGTTCAACAGGCCATTACACTCTATGATTCCGAAACACACCGCGAGCTGGCCTATTTTTACGGTATTGACCCAGGTGTAGGAGCGTACGGATTCGAGGCCTTATTACAGTGGATACTTGGGTATCCCGACCGAGCGTTAACACAGAGTCGCAAAGGCCTGGCACTGGCCGAACACCTCGACCACCCTTTTAGTAAAGCATTTGCGCTGGATTGGCTCGCCTGGATTCACCAATTCCGCCAGGAAGCACAAAACGCAGCAGACTATTCGCTGTCAGCAATCAAATTAGCCGATGAACACGGGTTTGCACTATACGTCGCCTGGGGCACTGTTTCCCTGGGCTGGGCCTTAACTGTCCAGGAACCGGGTAACGGCAGTATCTATCGCTTGCGCGAAGCGATGGATTCAACCTTGGCGACCGGATCTGAAGTATTTCGTCCCTATTTTCTTGCTCTGCTTGCCGAGGCTCACGGCAACCAGAACCAGATTAAAGAAGGACTGCGTGTATTAGATGAAGCACAAAAAGTTATCGAACGCACCGGAGAACATTTCTACCAAGCGGAAATTTACCGACTCACCGGTGTATTGCAGTTACTTCAAGCGGACGATATGCTCGATACCGTTACCGCAAAATTCCACCAGGCAATTGCTACCGCTCAAACACAAGGCGCCAAATCACTGGAATTACGAGCCACAACCAACCTAAGTCAATTATGGCGGGACGAGGGCCAAATAGACAAGGCTCGTGAGTTATTAATGCCAATTTATAATTTTTTCAATGAGGGTTTAGACACTGAAGATTTGAAAAATGCCAAGCAACTTTTAGACGAGCTGGAGGCCACAATCAAAACTCGGTCGGCCTAACACATCTTTCGATTCCAGTGACAACAACTCCCAAAAAACAGAACGATAGAGTTTTTCAGAGTAGTCTTATGGCACTACGGATGTGATTTTGTGTTGAAAATGGGTTGAACGTTAAATGAGGGATTTCTGAGTATGCCCAGGTTGGGTAGAGAGACCCAGCGCATCGTAGATGACTTTCCAGAACCTTTCGATGCTTCCATAACAAATCGGAAGCCTGATAGAGCCGATCCAACCCCATGCCACCAAAGTCATAGTCGATTAAATCACCCAGGCCGTTACGCGTTTGCAGCCCGTCTTAACTGGCAAATTCACTGGCACGAAAGGCTATGCGGGCAATAATATTTTCCAGCGACGCCACACACTGATGACGGTTCAACCGCAGTGATTGCAAGATCTCATGCAACTTCAACTGCTTGCAAAAGTAACGGTAACTGCTCTCCCCTCTATGAGTAATCTGTTCCGAAAGACGCCGTAAATACATCCATGCAGGCTTGGATGCGGCTTCCCTGCTGCATACATTTCCTCCTCAGATCACCCATAGAGGGCTGTTTCGGTAGGGGGGCGACTACCTTGACATCTACCGCAAGTAACGAAGGTTTCTATTCCACAACTAAGATCTATTGTAACTTTATATACATGCTCTTTTTTTTATCACAAAAGCTTTACATGCAAACGATGAGCAATATCCGAAAAATGGCTTTGTTTGTTCGAACCCCTAAATTTGGAAAGATTACATCTGAGCTTGTAGGCTTTTGATCGTATTGAGGTTATGATGAGAGTAGATTGAAACTATGAATAATAAGAATCACGATATCTGGAAAGTGGCTATGTTAAAACTTAGCGAGTTTCCGTCTACTAAACGTTGAACAAACACCGCTTCGCGGAGGGCCGCAAGCGGTACCTCGAAGTCCAGAATGATCGTTGAAATTGAGATAAGAATCACAGAACAGGCGGGAAGAAATGGGTATCTTTCCCGGTATGGAAGCCACCCTGCAAAATATTCTGCAACAACGTTTTAAAACCTACGCCCGGCAACACCCACAATCCCTGCACAAACACAAAACCGCGCAAGCCCTGATGGATTGTCGAACCCAGGTACTGGGTGGCCACATGCAAAGCTGTCCGAAAGGACATCGACCGCATCTGGTACAACTCCTGTAAAAACCGATCCTGTCCGAAATGCTCAGCCCTACCGACAGAACGCTGGTTAAATGCCCAAAAAGCCCGACTGT
>CAZGQY010000123.1:0-12596 GCA_964528035.1 uncultured Methylococcaceae bacterium
AGCCGGTGCCTTGTTTTACGCCGTCACCGTTGTGGTCGAAGAGGACACTGCCGTCTGCACTTAGGGTTTCGATGCCGTCGCCGTCAAGATCCAGGGTTAGGGGGTCGTAGAGGCGCAGGGTGGTGGCTGAGGTGAAGAGGTTGTTGACGTCAATGTCTACAAAAAAATCAGCGAGTGCGGTTCGAGTATTTTCGATATGTGTTCCTAGCAGCCTTTTTACCAACCAATCTGTACTCAAAGAGGTTCCAACCGCAAATAAAGCAATAAGACCAAAAGTAGTACTTGCTGGTAATGAAGCAACTGCTACACCGGCAGCAAATGCACTTGCCAATGCACCAATAGCTCCCGTACTATCGCCGTCCACAAGATTCTTCGTATAGCTATACACGTCGAATGCAATACCGCCTGCTTCCGATAGAATTTTGCTGGTCGTGTGTTGGGCAAGTTTAATATCTGCGGCAGTAAATGGGGGAAATGTATGTGATAATTGAGTGTCTCTAAAATGAGAGTAAAGTTGAGCATGATGTAACGATTGTTTAGAAAAATAACTAGCGGCCTCATTTGCTCCGTCGGCGAGTTCGCTAACTGCTCGGTTAGCAAAATTTTCAGCCAGACTTTTTTGCAGAGACATTCTGGCGATCATTTCATCGATAATAAAACTTGCTTTATCTAAATCGGTAAGTGCCTGTGTCGCGAAATGCGATTCGATGCGTGTTTGGGCTGCAACCATACCCGCCCCGATTGTCGCCCAATATTCTTCTATTAGTGATAGACCGCCAGTGCTCTTCGATTGTTCCGTCATATCTTTTATCCTACGTTGTTAGGTGTCCTAATATTTGTTGTTGGTGGTTTCCAGAAAAATACCTGCGAGATTCATAATAGAGGCTAAAATGATTCCAGAAAAAGCAGTCGCCCCAAGCACCATGCCAAACAAAGTATGCGCAAAAAGGCTTAAAAATTTTCCTTCAGCCTGTCCATAAAAGCCATAGAATAAAGCGAGTGAAGATCCCACGGCAAAGGTAGTAAATACTAGAAAAAAGCGTAAGCGACGTTGGCCATAGCGGATTGATTTCGCTTTTTGAAGCAAGAAAAATAACGGTACCGGAAACCCAATATATAGATAAATCCAAACGGCTCGTGTGGCTTGAGGAAAATCTGTAAATGTGCTCATTCGATCGATGGCTGGAATAACTTCCGCCAGGGAAAGACAGATATCACAATCGGCCAGATCCAATATATTTTCATCAAAAATAATAGCAACTGCGTAGATTGATAAAGCCCATATCAACAATACTCGATCTATTAGTTTCCCTGTTTTCTTCGGAATTTCTTCACCGTACTGTTCCAGCTCGAGCCTTTTGGCATCCCATATCCGTCTATACATAAACTTTTCAAACATAATTAAATATTCCTTTAAATATCGATCGGCATTAGCGGTCTATTTATTGAGGAGGAAATACTATACGCCAGGTCAATTTCCCAATTTGTGAGGTGCATCGCAAAACTGCACTGATATTTACAAGTAATTAGAGATTGCGGCAAAAAACCCATTTTCTACTCGCAGTGAATATTAAATATAGATCTATCTCGTGCAACCAACAAAAATAAGGATTGACTTGGTATCAAGTGATCTTTCTTGAAATCAGGAATTCTGTACATTAAGTCCGTTCAAAATAGTCAGTAGAAGAACTTGGCGAGTAATAGATTGTGGGCAGTTCTCTTAATTATTGTTTTCCTGCTCTCACAATCCGCCCTACCGTTGATAAATGCACTCCGAAATGATCGGCGATTTCTCCGTAGCTGTAAGCGCCGGTTGCGAATGCGAAAACAATCTAAGCATTTCTATTGGCTTACGAGAGATAATAGTACGGTTTAATTAAGGGCTCATTCGACGAACTAATTCTTTTGTGCCAATAAATACTCCGAATAGGCCCGAAACCATGCCCATCAGAAGGACTCCTAAAAATATTCCGAATGAAATATCCCAATAAGAACAACTGAGTAGAGCTTGTGTAGCCCGCGATGGATTTATCATTGCAGAATGATGTAGACCAATAACGAATAGGAAAATCCCGATTATAAAAAAAACCAATGAGGCTACTACTACGAATACCATTTTCGAAGTGCTGGTTTTATCCAAACAATATTGTGCATAAGTCGGAGTTCTTCTTCTATGCTCAGTAAAATAAAGCCAGGCAAAAGGAGTAAATACAAGATAAACCCAGAACATCATGGATTTTGTTTGTATGTTTCTGCCCGCATCCTCCAGAAAACGAAACAATCCAATCCGCTCTTGTGTGACACTCGAAACATCGATCCCCACGATGTCGCTCAAAATAATTCCAATCAGAATTGGCATTACAAAATAAAAACCCAATATCCTGTTGGGAGTTATTTCTTCTCTCATTTCCTACTCCTTGTTTTTCATTTCTGTGTCTGAACGAGGCTAGAGACAATGACCAGTCAGGACTACTAAGAAAGATTTTCAACCAGCCACCTCAGTGAAAGATGATGTCCCGTAACAAAGCAACATCTTATGACACTTCAAATGGTTAATCTGTGACCTCTGTCGCAAAACGAGTGCGTTTTGGGAGTGGTACGAAGCCCCGGGTTGCAAACGGTTTTTATTAACTATAGTCGAAGGGGGGCTAACACAACGCCTGGCAACCAATCAAGACGAAGCTTCACGGAGAAAATCCCCCCACTGGCGCACCGAAACCGTCGGGCGAGGGACGAACCAACGAGAAGAGAAATTCCGACCTCCGATATGGAAAAAAAAGTTCGCTACCAAAGAGCGGGGGAATCCCCGGGGGCGGATCGGTCAGATTATATCAACCCAGAACGCATACGGTCTTACTGACTCGCTCCATGCCTGGATGAGTGGTTATATGGTGGACAACGACATGGTGATCTGGGTAAAGAAATGGAAAGACGGTGATGAGGTTTGGTTTAAAGCCCTTAAATAACTGCCTCATATTAGTAAATAGGCCTGACTCCTTTATTACTTCTTTATTACTTTACACAACCTCAAAAGAGAGAAACTACAATCTGCGGGGGGTTATTTAAATTTACATTGAATGGGCAAACCCAATTTGCTTGGGGCTGCCACTTATCATTGGTATTTTTTATTGCGATGGACAGGCGTTACAGCCACAAACCGACATCTGGCTTGAAATGCTTGTCCAATGATTGTTCCAACCCATCGCACTTTCGCAGACAGAAGGGCATACCTGCTGAGCTTGTTCGTTGCTGTAGATTGGACCCGCTTTGACATTACAGCGATTGATTAACCCAGGTGCTTTGCCTGATGATGCGGTCAGTAAGTGCGAGGCCGCCGCGGTGTTATCATTGCTGGCACCCGCATGGCAGGTGAAGCAGCCGTTAGTAAAGTCAGCGCCTGCCTGAGTGTAAGACTCAAGCGTCGAATTCGCCAGATAAGTTGAACCCACGATCTCGGTATCAAATTTCTGCGACGGTTTTGTAATCTTAGTCATATCCGTCCATTCCGCGCCCCCCAAAAAATAGTGTTTAAACACAGCCATCGGATTCGTCGCAGGCAGGTTTGTGACGATCCCTGAAGGCCCTACTAATAACGTGTTCAGGAATTGAATATTCGGCACATTAGAGGCATTTTTGGGTGTCGGCATATCTCCATAATACGCGTCAAGACAAATATTCGAGGATCCTTGTCCGACGGCACCATTGATCATTACGTTACCCTTGCTATCGTAGACTGGCTTGGACGCGTTCGCGTTAAAATCACATTGTGATTTACACAGCGAGGTCAGATCAGCACCGTTTTTAAAGTTTTCTGCGATACAGACATTACAGCTGTTGCTTGCAAATGACCAGCCTGTAGCAGGTTGAGCACGAGTAAATCCCTGTTCAGGGGTTATAACCGTACAATCAGGTGCATTGTCGACATGCTCAAAGGTTGCCCAGATGAACTCCGGGTGAGCGCCTGTATTGACGACTATATGGAAACCAACCATACCGAGATCTTTGCGCCCAATGCCTTCAATATCAGCCTGAATAACATAGTATCGGGATATATCATCATTCGGCTCCATGATCCTCCAGGATGATTTCAGTTCTACGACTTGATTGACTCCAGTAGGGAAGTTCGCGTTAACCCCAGCAGCATTGGGAAAGTTTCCGCTGTTAAAAACACCGCATTCATTTTTCGTAAAACTACGGTTATAGAACACAATATTGGTATTTTTGTCATACAGGGCATCCCCGAAACCAGCTTGACCGGGTATATCTGGCATGGTCATAACCTTTAGTACGGAAGCCGTTAATCCATGCGTCCTTCCCACACCGTTCAAGCCCGCTTCCACACTTGCACAGGTATCCAGATCCACTACAGGATAGAGCGAGCGATCTTCAAAATTCCGCAAATTACTCACTGCCTGACTTGGACTCATAAGATAAAGAAACCACTGCCACGAGAAGATGTGAAAATCGCAGTTCTGTGAGGTTCCTGCCTGTTTATTGGCAGGAGTCACTGGCTTACCTTTTACCGGTACCGCTCCCAGTTGAGTAACAGGATCAGGCATAAGCCAGGAATTCATCGTATAGTCACTGACGTGGCATTCCACTGGGGCCACTTGAACAGCTGCGCTCAGCACGTCCAATTCGTCGCCCTTCGGGTCAATCGGTTTTTCAACTCCACAACCAGATAAGAAAAATAAACAGGCAAGTAACTGCAATAAATTCTTCATATTTTCTCCATATCTCTTTTGTGAATCTATATCAAAACACGGGGTCAGGTCTATCTTTTATAGCATCTCAACTACCTAGCCTTCATTCGCAACGCTCAACCCATAGTCGAAAAGCCCACGCCAATACAACACCAAACTTCGAATTTGTATATTCTACTGTACAATGCAGAGGATTCATTCACACATCGATTTCGCAAAGCAATGCTAATATACCATCCGCGTTCAAGAATACCCACTTATGGCACGCATCTTTTCGCGAAGGGCGTTGTTGTAGGGCCTTGAAAGAGATGACTTTTCTTACGATTCTACGCCTAGCCCTTCACGAAAATCCAGGCACTCAAAACGGGCATTCTTGAACGTGAAAGGTATAGAACTCATCTCCAGTCAGAAATAATCAAATATGCGCACAATTTTTTTGAAAATCCTGCCGATTCTGTTGACGCAGGCCAACCCGCCTTTCCACCGATCAGCACGAGCCGAGGACTGATGGGGCGAGAACATGAATCGGCCTTGATTTTTGCATGACCTGGAATAAAAAACAAATCTTACCAATCGCTATTCTTAGCATTGGAATACTGATCTTCACTGCCCTTAAACTGACAAAACCCATTCAGCTACCGGTCGCACCGCAGGAACGCATCTGGTATGTGGATACGCTGAAAATTAGTCCAAAACAGCTATCCCCCACACAAAAACTTTACGGCCGAACCGAAACGCCCGACCTGATAAAAGCAACCGCACCCAGAGACAGTAGAGTCGAAAATATTTTTGTCCGTGAAGGCAGCTCGGTCACCCGCGACCAGTTGATTCTTCAATTGGACGCCAGAGACTTCCAACCCGTTGTGATTCAAAAACAAGCCCAGGTTTCCGAGCTTGAAGCAATGATCACCAGCGAAAAACTTCACCACAACAACAACAAACAGGCGCTTAAACACCAGACCGCACTATTGGACATTAGCAAAGCAGGTGTCGAACGTGCAAAAAAAATGAAGGCAAAAAATCTTGGCTCGGATGCAGCGCTGGATCAGGCAAAGCTGGAAATGGAAAAACAAACTCTGTCTGTAAATGAGCGCAGTCTTTCTCTAAACGATCATCCCGCCCGATTACAACAACTACAGGCACGATTAACACATGCACAAGCCGACCTGGATCTGGCTAAACTGGATCTCGAACGTAGCCAGGTACATTCTCCGTTCAACGGATATGTATCGACCGTCGAAGTCGCCACCGGTGATTATGTCAAAGCTAACCAACACCTGATTTCCTTGTATCCTACCAACACTCTGGAGGTGCGCACATTGATACCGGCACCCTTGCAAAACGAACTGCAAAATGCCTTATCCAATGGAACCCCACTGAACGCACGTGCTGAATTCGCAGGACGACAGATTGCTCTTAAGCTCAACCGACTGTCTGGAGCAGCCAGCACAAAGGGCATTGACGGCCTGTTCACACTAACCAAAGGCACTGATGCACTCCGGGTTGGAAGCAGCCTCAGTCTGTACCTGTTGCGACCACCTCACAAAAACTCAATCATTCTCCCCTACTCCGCCTTATATGGGCATAACAAAATTTACAAACTCATTGAACAGCGGATGCAGAGTGTCCACGTGACCCACCTGGGTAATTTTTCCGACTCCCGGCACCTCAATCACTTGTTGGTCACCAGTCCTGAGCTAAAATCAGGTGATTCAATCATTGTCACTCACCTGCCCAATGCAATCGATGGACTTAGGGTACAATCCAAACAGCCACCAGCAATCAATAGCGCATCATCAGGCAACAATTACACACAATAGCTTTGGAAACTGTTCAACACATTTATTCCAGGATACTGTCCGAAAGAATCATTTTGAGTTTCTTCTATTAAAACATGCAGCATAAAAATGATTTGATTGGTCTGTTCGCGCACCACAAAGTCGCCGCAAACCTTTTGATGATCCTTATGATCATGGGTGGGGTATTCGCATTGGAAAAACTCAATGTCAGCTTCTTTCCCAATTTCGAACTTGATTTCATTAATATCCGCGTGGTCTGGAGCGGAGCAAGCGCAGAAGATGTGGAGAACGGCATTACCATTCCCCTGGAACAATCACTGAAAACAATCGACAACCTGCGCCACATCAGCTCCACATCTGCCAATGGCGTTTCCGCTATTACCCTGGAATTAAATGAAGACACCGACATCTTGATTGCACTGGATCAGGTCAAACAAAAAGTCGATGAATTTCGCAACCTTCCCGCCAATGCAGAAAAGCCAAAAGTCAAAAATATTGTTCGCTACGAACGTGTTGCCAGAGTGTTAGTCAGTGGCCCACAAGATTCTGCCGAACTCCGTCACCTGGCCAATACTTTCAAGCAACAACTTATCGACCGAGGTATCGACAAAGTCGATATTATTGGGCTACCAGATGAAGAAATTGCCATCGAAATTTCCAGTATCCAACTGGAAAAATTGCAGTTGAGCCTCAACAGTATCGGCGAAAAAATCGACAAAATGAGCCGTGACATTCCTGCCGGTACATTTGGCGAACAAGACAATACTCGCGAAGTACGTACCCTGGATCAACGCAGAAATGAACAGGAATTTTCTTCACTAGCGATTATTAATGACTCGCAAAGCCGAATTGATCTGGGAACCATTGCTCATATCCAACGTCAGGCAGAAAAAGGTGGAACCACACTGAAACTAAATGGAAAGCCAGCAATAGAGCTGGTTGTTCGACGCTCCGACGAGGGTGATTCATTTGCAGCGGCCAACATACTCGATCAATGGTTGGAGGACACACGCCCGACACTATCGCCTGGAATCTTTTTGCATGTTTATGACGAATCGTGGCAACTGATCAAGGATCGCATCAACCTTTTGCTTAAAAACGGCACTAGCGGACTGATCCTGGTGGTTATCATTCTTTACCTGTTTCTGTCCGGTCGTGTCGCCGGATGGATCGCTATTGGCATACCAGTATCCTTTATGGCCACCTTGCTGGTTCTGTATCTGCACGGCGGCAGCATAAATATGCTGAGTCTGTTTGGCCTCATCATGGCACTGGGTATCATTGTAGATGATGCCATCGTCGTCGGTGAAGACGCTCTGACGCATTATCAATCTGGAGAAGATGCACTACTGGCCGCCGAAGGCGGAGCTCGAAGAATGCTCGCACCGGTATTGGCTTCCTCGTTAACGACTGTTGCTGCATTTTTACCGTTGATGCTGGTTGGCGGCCCCACTGGAAAAATATTGATTGCCATCCCACTGGTCATTATTGCCGCAATATCAGCCTCTCTACTAGAAAGTTTTTTGGTATTGCCCGGACATTTGAAGCATTCCTTCCGTCACCATCATTCAGAAAACCCGGGTGGGCACCGACAGCGCCTGGACCAAAGCTTCAACGATTTCAAAAACAAACACTTTAAACCTGTGGTGGAAGCCGCCTTAAGAAACCGCAGTATCGTGTTAAGCTCAGTAACAACCTTGTTAATTATAACGCTGGGTTTTCTTGCCGGTGAAAGAATAAAATTTAATTTCTTTCCTTCTCCGGACTCACCATTGGTCTATGCAAATGCCCAATTTGTGCCCGGCACACCGCGCAGCGAAGTTGAACGTTTTTTGAATCACCTGAATCAAACACTTAAACAAACCGACAATAAACTTTCACCACAATCGCTGGTTTCTACCGCGGTCACTCATTACGGATCCGGAATATCCAACAAAGGAAAAGCCGAACACAAGGGCGACCACCTGGGTTCGATCACCGTCGAACTGGTACCGCCCGATCAACGCAAAATACGCAACAAAGAATTTCTCGAAGCCTGGCGCGCTCATGTAGAAATACCTGCTGGCCTGGATACATTTACTCTGGTTGAACGGGTGATTGGCCCACCCGGGCGAGAGTTGTCCGTACAATTGACCGGAGCTAGCCCGGAACAACTAAAATCCGCTGCACTCGCGTTAACCGAATCCTTGAAAACAATTCCTGGTATCAGCGATATTGAAGACGATATGCCCTTCGGTCGTGAACAACTGGTTTATCACCTAACACCAACGGGCGAAGCATTAGGGCTTAGCTCCGCAGAACTCGGCACGCAATTACGGACTGCTTTCGAGGGTCAACTGGTACAACTGTTTCAGGATGGCCCGGACGAAGTCGAAGTACGGGTAAAACTACCGAAATCAGAGCGCGAATTATTAACCGACCTGCAACATCTGAATATTCGCCTAAAAACGGGGGAATCGGTACCACTGACTACTGTAGCCTACTGGGTTTCACAAAGAGGCTTTGAGATCCTGCGTCACGCCGAAGGACAACTGGCTGTACAAGTATCCGCCGAAGTCAACAGCCAGGTGAATAATTCCGCACTGATTATCGAATCGCTAATGAAATCCACCTTACCCAATTTAGTCGACGAATACGGTATTTCATACTCTTTCGAAGGCCGTTCCGCAGAAAAAAACGAAACCATAACTGACATGAAACGCGGGTTGGTATTGGGACTGGCACTGATCTACCTGATCCTGGCCTGGGTATTCGCGTCTTATGGCTGGCCTCTGGTGGTCATGATCGCGATTCCATTTGGCTTGATTGGTGCATTATTCGGCCACCTGGTTATGGATATCGACCTGACTATACTTTCCATGTTCGGCTTGTTTGGCCTTTCAGGGATCGTTATCAATGATTCCATTATTTTGGTCACATTTTATAAACAGTTGCGAACCCAGGGCAAATCCATAAATCAAGCACTGATCCAAGCCTCGTGCCAGCGATTACGCGCTGTATTACTGACCTCTCTGACAACCATAGCCGGTCTTGCGCCGTTACTGTTCGAAACTTCATTACAAGCTCAGTTTTTGATACCTATGGCAACTTCCATCGCCTTTGGCCTGGCATTTTCAACCGTACTGGTATTGATCGTAATTCCGGTTTTGTTGTCACTGTATGAAGAATTTACTGATCGGTTTTCAGTGGCCTTTCGTAAAGGTTTAGCAGGGTTTCGTTGGTAAATTAGAAACCCCTGACTACTCAACGAAAATAATCAAAAAAATCAAAAAAATCATGTCAGTGTTTTGGAGTAATTTTATCAAATTCTGTTTATTCACTATATTGTATTTCTAACGGACCTTAACGGTTAAAAAAAGGCCCTCAAACAGGGGATGAGATGTTGATGGTCAACCAGGTTTGAACGAATAAATCTTTCCCCGGATTCGGGTCGACAAACGAGAAAACCCGAGCTAAAAAAACCTTGAGCGAATACACCCGTACTAAAACGAACCAGGCATCACCTCTGACGACTGAAGTGGTCATATAAACAGCCTTAGCACTATCAGGCGAGTAATGGCCTCGCTGCATTAATCAACGCAGATGACCGCTTATCGGCTGATATCCCCATCAATTCGACCTTGACAAAGTTCCAGGCACCCGCTTGGCGTAGATTACTGCTTAGGCAATCGGGAGATTGAAATTCAATTCTTCTGGTTTTTGCCGGTAATCTATTCGATTTGGGATTGCAATACACACCCCTTCGATATAAATTAGCTGCACTTTTTTAATCGTTTATTTGATCTATGAATTTGTTGCGATTGTCCTGGTGGTGCACACCAATTATCAGTTTTTTCTGGATTCAAGCCCGCGATGCTGCTGTTCGGGGGAAATATAAAAAATGCCTCTCAAAACTCAAATGGATTCGCCGTATGCGCGGCCCCAATATTCGCCCACTCGGGCAATGGACAACGGAGTATTATTTATCTCAGGGCCATTGTCACTACAAGCTTAATCAATTAGACAACGCTAAAGAAAGTTTTGAAGCGGCACTTAAAGCTCTAAAAAAAGCGGATATCTACACTCTAATGGAGCAGGCCTATATCCGTGCTTACATCATTTCGGATAATACAGATCTGGAATTTTCCATCGCGGAGCCAATCGATTATGAAGAGATAGACCTCGATAATATTGAGCCGGACTTACGTAATTACTACCCATTGACAGCTCATCCTAATTGGGACGACGAAGAAGAAGAGTATGCCGGAACTCCCGGAAGTTGAAACCACAAAACGTGGCATCCAACCCTTTGTAATCGGAAAAAATATCTGCCAGGTTATTATTCGCGAACGCCGACTCCGCTGGACTATTTCGAAAACTCTTGCCAATCATCTGGTAAACCAGCAGTTCGAATCCATAAGTCGACGTGGCAAATATCTCTTACTCAGTACTCGTAACGGCACCGTAATTTTGCACCTGGGGATGTCTGGCAGTCTTAGACTGGATCACATAGAAAAACCCGCTACTAAGCACGATCATGTAGATATAGTCTTCGCAAACGGACACTGTCTGCGTTTCCACGACCCCCGCCGTTTTGGTTGTCTGCTCTGGACATCAACCGATCCTTACAAACATAAGCTGCTGAAATCGCTGGGACCTGAACCTCTGTCAGAAGATTTTTCCGGGAAATATCTATACCAACAGGCAAAATCACGAAAGGTTGCTATAAAATCCTTTCTCATGAACGCTCATATCGTCGCCGGGATTGGAAATATCTACGCAAACGAAGCTTTGTTCATGGCAGGGATTTATCCACGCCGCAGCGCCGGGAATATTGCAAAAAAAAGACTGGACACGCTCTGTGAGGCAATAAAACATGTCCTGACACAAGCAATTGAGCAGGGCGGAACCACCTTACGCGATTTCGTAAACGCAAACGGGAAACCCGGATACTTTCAACAAACATTGAATGTCTATGATCGAGTGGGGCTACGCTGCACCAACTGTAAGTCAACAATCCGGACGATTAAAATCGGGCAACGATCAACATTTTATTGCAATCGCTGCCAGCGCTGACAAACACGCTGTTGAGTCATTCTCTGGCAAACTGAATCTGACCGGGACAATATGTTCCTAATTTCCCGGAACAGTTCCGTCCTGAGGTGCAGCTTCAGGTGTTGCTGAAGCTGACGAACTTTCAGACTCGGACAAACTGTCCAGACGATCCTCAAACTGGGAACCCAAATCCACTTTAACACCAGTTGCTAAGGGTATTGTTAACTTGTCACCCAAACCGGCAAACGAAACCATTAACGCCCCTTTTAACGAACGTGCCCCGGAAACCAGATATTTTTTCTTCTCGCCAAAACTAAACACGCCGGATTCTATTGCCTCACCCACCGTATGCTCAAAAGGCTCAGTGATCAGATCAAGATTATTATTCTGCGAAAAATAACTTGAAAGCTTTACACTAGCCCCAACGGGTACACCAACGCCTGTTGGAGTACTGAAAAAACCGTATAAATGAGTGCGGGCAGTCACCAAACCGTTAGGACCCGGAGGAAATTCATGTGTAAAGTTTATAACAATCGCGTTTTCCGATGCCGCGCCGGTGGAAACCAAAGTGGCGTGATGTATTTCCAAATGATTTTGTCGATTGTTATTAAAACAAATCTGAGGCGTCTTACCAATTTCACTGGGCACTATATTAAAACCGGTATATTCACCGGTAATATCAATACATGGATTCCCCTGTATTTCCGGAGTTAATTGCTTCCCGTTAATATCAACCTCAAGTGCTGACGAGACCACGGGAATAAATAGTATTAAAATTGAAATGGCTAGCCACTTACGATTGATCTCCATGATTTTCAACCCTCTGAAGTTACGATTATTATTCCAGCTAATTTAGCTGGCAGATCACAATACCTGCAAATACTTTGCATAAGTCTAGCGGAATTTGCACTAAGTTTCCCGCCTTTTCCATTTTACAATAGGCTTCTGCTACTGCGATACTGTGATTTTTTACAGGCAGCCAGAATAAATCCGTTCAACAGACTTAGGAGCGAGGTTTTAATAATATGCGAAAGATTGACGCAGGATTATTGTTTGTCTT
>CAZGQY010000124.1:0-12485 GCA_964528035.1 uncultured Methylococcaceae bacterium
GTTCTAAAGAAAAGGCGGAATCAACGGCAGCATCGTCTCTGGACAAAGTGACATGTTTTTCAATGACTCGTGCACCCAAAGCCACACTGGCCACCGCTACCCCGATACCTAAAGTATGATCGGATAAACCGGTATGAACACCGAATTGTTCACTAAGGTGGCGCATAGTGTTTAAGTGTGTCCCGCAAGGATCTGCCGGATATGAGCTTGAACATTTGAGAAGAATGAGTTCCAGGCCTCCGGCTTCCCTGAAAGCCGTTACAGTTTCCTCAATCTCTTCCAGGGTAGCCATACCTGTAGAAACTATGGTTGGCTTTTTAGTTTGAGCGATTCGTTTAATCAGCGGGATATCAGTACATTCAAAAGACGCAACTTTATACAACGGTACATTTAGTTCCTCTAGAAAATCGACGGCCGATTCGTCAAAAGGTGAGCTAAAACAAGGGATATTTTTTTCAGCACAACGGTCAAAGATTTGTTTGTGCCATTCCCACGGTGTATGGGCTTTATCGTATAAATCGTACAGACTTTCACCCTGCCATAGACTCTCCGAATCTGAGATGAAGAATGCGTTCTCCTGACAGTCGATCGTCATGGTATCTGCAGTATAGGTTTGTATCTTTACTGCACTGGCTCCTGCTTTTACGAAGGCATCAACTATAGTCAGTGCTTGTTGTAAAGAGCCGCCATGATTGCCTGAAATCTCTGCAATGATAAAGGGTGCCTGATCGCAGCCTATTTCAAAATTCTTTCCTTTAATAGGGGCTAAAGTCATATTCTATCCTTTGTAAGCTGACTCATTGTTTGATCGATTGGGCTCTGTTCAACTGGTTTGGTATTTAAGATCCAGCCAAAAAATTGAGATCGTTTATACTTAAAATCATGAAGAAGGCATCCGTTGGAATAATTACACAGGCGCGATTCGGTAGTAGCCGATTGCCTGGAAAAATCCTTAAACAAGCTAAAAACAGACCCTTATTAGACTACCATCTGCAACGGCTTAAAAATACAAATCTGCCGGTCATCGTTGCAACAACTGAAGAGCCTGAAGCGGAGCCTATCACAAATATTTGCCAGCACAACTCAGTGCCTTACTTTAAAGGAAGTTTAGAAAATGTTTTGCAAAGATTCTACCAAACGGCTCAACAGTATCCGCTCGAACATATCATTAGGGTAACATCAGACTGTCCTTTGATAGATTCCGATCTTATATGCCAGGGGGTGGATTATTATTTTTCCAACAAATCACAGCCACTATATGTAGGAATTGATGTAGAAAAAAGTTATGCGCGAGGCGTTGATTTTGAGATTTTTTCTTTCGAAACTCTCGAGCAATCCTTTCATCAGGCAGTAAGCGAGTATGATAAAGAACATGTCACTCCATATATCTACAACAATGCTAAAGAAAATAATATAAGTATCCACAATCTTAGCCAGAATGAATGTCACGCTCACTGTTACCGCTTAACTCTCGACACGGAGAATGATTTAGCCTTAATCAGGGTACTAATTGAGGAGTTTTCTGCGGAGGAGTTGAGTTACGAAGAAATTATTAGTTTGTTAAAAGCACACCCCGAATTGGCTGCCATCAATGCACCTCAATTAACGTCAAATTAAAATTTGCTCTCAGTGGGGGATTTAGGCCTTGTTTTCATTAGGGCGGTCGTGCACGTTTCTTTGTGAAATCAATCGGTTAATATCCCGAAGTATTCTGATTGTTTTAACGCCACCCGGAGAAACCAGGTATTTCTGACGCCACATAGGTTTATATTTTTCCTCTTGCTCCTGGTTACTTCCGGACACTTCTTCCTCAGGACTATGCCCATACATCAATACACTGATTCGATGCCACAATGGGGCTAGAGGATGGTGTCTCAATTCGGGGAGTGGAGCAATGCCCAGGTCAAACCAGTCAAACCCATTTTTCTTTGCCCAAAACATCGTTTCGATGATGAGGTAGTCCATTGTATTTCTGGAAATCTTCGAGCTATATCGCATCAAATCCAGCCCAATTTCTTTATTGTTGGGTGTTGTCCACATAATCGCAAAAGCCACGATTTCTGATTCAATCCGAACAACTGAACAGCTAAAATTACGGATATAGTAGGGATCAAAAAAACCTCTGGAGAAGCCCATTTCTCCGGTATTTGTTGCAGATAGCCAATCGTCAGATAATTTTTTTAGTTCGGGCATCGCTTTAACGAGCGCCTCACCTGAAAGAATCTCATGGTTTGCTCCCTGTTTTTCCACTCTTTTGTGTACTTCGGTCAATTCTGTTTGCATTGCACCTGAAAGCGAAAAGTTCTCCAACGGCATCATGGCCTCATCAGCCATTCTTTCGATTGAGAGGTCTAGTTTTTCATAGTGCGCAAGTTTGCTACCATCGACCATATAGAAGACTGGCCAGGCACCATAGCGGTCGCAAAGTGCCCGGAATGACCATATCAGATCCTCGTGTTCTTCATCCGGGCCAACTGGATCACCTAGTGCAACCCAACTCTTCCCCTGGACTTGATACATCAGAAATGTGTTGCCAGAGTTGCTGAATATCAGCCGTTTGTCACCCAGCAATACAAGGTTCGCCTGAATGGAGTGAGTCGATTGAAGTATTTTGCGAACGCGCTCCAGAATCTCCGATTCCGGTAAGCCGGGTACTGGATCGGGACGTGAAAGATAATAGTAGGTTACTGCGCCACTGATGCCTAATACAATCATCAGTGATCGCAAAAACCGTGAGTAATCTGATTCAAATGAGAATGTCCACCACAGCGAAGCTGAATAGGGGATTCCTTTGAAAGAAAACAGACCCAACCATATGGTAACGGCTAAAAGAACGGTAACTAACGAGACCCACTCAACCGTGAATCCTTCGTCAAACAACGACGCTGAACGGCGAAATTCAGAACGGGTATACCAGAGTACCCCAAGAATGCTGCCGAGAGTTATGGCCTCTTTAATTCCAAAACCTTTTAGTAGTGAAGTTATGATGCCCAAAGCGAGTAAGCTTGCCGCCAGATAAAACGCCACGGTTAAGCGCCTGGTGATTCCACGTGCAGTTATGATTAAGCCGATACCGGCTGCTGCTCCCAGTAGGTGGGAAAGCTCAACGATTAGCAAGGGTACCTGAGTAATCGATTGGCTGCGATCAAATCCGGCTGGTATTGATCCGGAAAACAGCAAAATCATGCCAGCTAAAAGCATTAACATGCCCATGATTTGCGGTCCAATTTCATCAAGCACATCTAAGGTTGAATCTTGTACTTCTTCCAGCCGACCTTGTTGTTTACTGACTTCATGGTAAACCAGTAAAACAGCAGCAATCGCCAGCGGGGTCAGATAATAGATACACCGAAACAAAATAATTGACCCAAGCAAAGCCGCTGGGGGAATTTGCGGAAGACCGACCAATATGACCGACTCAAAAACACCAATGCCTCCTGGGACATTACTTGCACTGCCAGCGATCAGAGCCAACGCAAAAACACTAAGGAAAGCAATATAGCCGGTCTCGATGCCATCGGGTAACAATACGTAAATAAGAGTCCCAACCAAGCTCAGGTTCGTGGTTGCCAGCGCGATTTGTGTCAGTGTTGTTTTCGTCGAAGGTAGTTTTAACGACAAACTCGCAGTGCGCAGCGTCACCGGCTTGTAGTGGGAATAAATTAGATAGGAACCGATCAGGCTAAGAATAATGGTTGCGATAAACTGCATATAACCCAGGCCAAATCGAAAGCCGGTTGCCGCCACATCACTACTTTGCATCAGCATGGTTAGCGAAAAAATGAATGCCATTCCCAGCATTGTTGTTAATGCGCACATTGCGCTTACACCGGCAATGTCCAGTGCAGATAATCCTATCGGAGTGTATATGCGATAACGTATGGAAGTTCCGGTTAGAACAGCGAATCCGATGTTATTGCCAAAAGTTGATGCCAGGAATGCTGATAAAGCCGCCCGGGGATAAGGCACGCGGCGATTAATGTGGTTTAGTGCCAATACGTCGTAACCCGTGATTGCAAAATAGCTTAGTGCTGTAATGATGAATCCCAGCAGGATCGAAAAGTAAGACAGGGAATCCAGGCTGTCAACGACATCGTCAAAACTGATTGTCTGTAAGGTGTGGTACATGACTGAAAGCGCGATGATGACGATAATCACACTAAGTAATGCGCCAATATAGGCAAATAGTTTTTTTCTAAGTTGGTCTGACATGTGGTTGAGTTACCCTCTTAGGTTAGGAGGTTTACTATTTCTTGGACAACCTCTATGGAATTTCATCATAGAAATATTGTCAGTCGAATTTACACAGCTTCCATATTAACTTCATTTGTTGCGGAAAAAATCACGATTGCAACTCCCGATACGATAGTAAATGCGCCAGCGATTTTTTGCAGATCCAGTTGTTCACCGAATACAAAATAACCAAAGACTAGAGTAACAACACTTTGGATCACTGAAAACAAGGGTACTGATATAGAAACGTTCCCATGAGAGTAAGTGATTTGAGTGCACACCCAACCGATGATGCTGAACACCGTCAGCATAAAAAATGGCCAAAGTGTAAAAAACACAAGTACGGCGTCCATGGAGAAGATAGAGAAATGGCCGAGTTCCAAGGCGACCAGATTGGTATTAGCCTTAATATAAATCTGCACCAATCCCAGAGACAAGCCGGTGCATATTGCGTATGCAATTTCGTAGTTTTCTGTATTACATTTGTAAACCCAGTAGACGATAGTTGCGATGCTGACAATGGAGACGCCGCTGATTAGAGCTAAATTCCAGACATTTGCCTGCTGGCCTGTGGCTGGGGTCTCAATGAATAAGATTAGAGCGGTCCCGCAGATGACTGTGAGTACGCCAAACCATTGTTTTGAATTCAGTATCTCGTTCAAAAAATAGTATCCCAGTAACAGGACAAAGATATAGGAAAAATTCAAAATGGGATAAACAACCGAAACATCGAGTACGGTCTGCAGCTCGATAACCGCGATATTTGTGACAAAGCTTAATACAACGCCTGCCAACCACATTTTGTTTGTTAACAAAAATCGCAGGATCGACTTTAGAGACTTTTGGCGCAGTTCAACATCATGTTGCAAGCCATACTTACAAAGTACTGCGCTCAACCCATACAGAAAGCTACAAAAAAACACCAGTAGAGTAAAAATGTACACTCTTGTCACCCATTAAGGTCGGCTATGCTATCGATCCCTGACCGAATTATTATTAATTTGTAACTATCGGGTGTGTTAACCGTACATGCGATTGGATTTTTTCAAATGCATGCATATAAATAATCAGCACTACGGCTACATATTTTTGTAGTGGTATAGATAATCAACAACTTGCATCGCTTTCCAAATGACGATGAATAGTTAACAATTAATTCACGATTTCATTATACCTAAAAGCACGTGGTGTTTTCATTAAGGATAAAAGTTAAATTCTTAGTCGTGAATTTTTTGCTTGATCTGATAAGTATCAAAAAGGCTTGTCTACTGCTTCTGACTGTTTAAACTGATATGAACGGCCAAGAAACCAAACAATTGAATGCCTCAGGAATCAACTATGGAAAGTTGGCTAAACTTGACATCGGCGAAAAACTTTAACTGTTGTTAAAAAAGAAACGATAGCAGGTGCGAGAATTGGTGGTGATTATTTCTGGAATGCGATGTTTCGGGTGAACTAACTTACAATAGATAAAAAGGTAACTGCTCGCCCCTCTATGAGTGATCTGTTCCGGAAGACGCCGTAAATACATCCTTGTAGGCTTGGATGCGGCTTCCCTGCCGCATACACTTCCTCCACAGATCCCCCATAGAGGGCTGTTTCGATTAGGGGGCAAGTAGTTACGATAAAAAAACAACTAAGGAAAAAATATAATGTCAAAAAGTCGTGTTTTAATCTCTGATCCGATGTCCAGCCAGGCGGTTAATGTTTTTGAACAGCGTGGCATTGAAGTCGTACAAACCGGCAAGATGACGGAAGAAGAATTACTGAAAATAATTCCCGGTTTTGACGGTCTAGCGATTCGATCGGCCACCCAGGTAACAGACAAGGTGTTACAGGCAGCAAAAGATTTAAAGGTGGTTGGTCGCGCAGGTATTGGTGTAGATAATGTCGATGTTCCGGCTTGTACAAAAAAAGGAATTGTTGTGATGAATACACCAATGGGCAATGCGATTACCACGGCAGAACATGCTCTGGCAATGATGTTTTCTCTGGCGCGCCAAATCCCTCAGGCCAATCAAACGACGCATGCCGGTGTCTGGGCTAAATCCCGATATATGGGTGTTGAACTCAGTGGCAAAATGCTGGGTATTATCGGTTCCGGAAATATAGGTTCCATTGTTGCAAAGAAGGCAATTGGATTTGGTATGAAGGTGCAAGCCTATGATCCTTATCTGACTGAAGAACGCGCGAACGCATTAGGAATTAAAAAAGTAGAGTTCGATGAATTACTGAAAAGTTCCGATGTAGTGACCTTACATGTGCCGAAGATTGCAGAGACTGAAAATATTATTAACGCATCAACGTTGAAAAAAATGAAAAAAGGGGCTTTATTAATCAATTGCGCACGCGGTGGTTTGGTGGATGAACGGGCGCTAAAAGTTGCGCTTGAAAGTGGCCATTTAAAGGGTGCTGCACTGGATGTCTTTGTACAGGAACCGGCTAAAGAGAATCCACTATTTGGTTTGGAGAATGTAATTTGTACGCCACACCTGGGTGCTTCAACAAGCGAGGCGCAGGAAAAAGTCGCAATTCAAATTGCTGAGCAGATATCAGATTATTTGTTGGAAGGCTCGATAAAAAATGCGCTGAATGCGCCTAACCTGTCGGCAGAAGAAGCACGGCAGTTAAAGCCCTATTTACAATTAACCAGCTATCTTGGTTCTTTCGTCGGGCAATTAACTCAAACAGCGATAAAAAGTATAACGGTAACCTATTCCGGAGACGCGGCTCAATTGAACGTCGAGCCATTAACAACGCAGGTGGTGCAATCCGTATTGGCGCCGCACTTTTGTAATGTCAATGCGGTGAATGCACGTCAGGTTGCGCGTGATCGTGGCATCCATATCACAGAAGCGAAAGAAGATCTTGAGGAGGTGTACCATAATCGTGTCACTATCAACATTACTACTGAAGGTAAGACAAGGAATGCATCCGGTACGCAAATTCAAAATCGTCCCCGATTGATTGAAATCAAAGGTATAAAACTGGAATCGGAATTTGGTAAACATATGCTGTATATCACTAACCAGGATCAACCAGGGATGATTGGCGCAATTGGGAATTTTGCTGCTGATAAAGGGATTAATATTGCAAACATGCATCTGGGTCGTAGGGAAAGTCGGAGTGATGCTATTTCATTACTGGATATTGACGCGCCGATTCAGCAGGATGATCTCGAAGCGCTAAGGTCAATTGAGCACATTCGCGAAGCACAGTATTTATGTTTCGACCCGAACAGGTTGTGAAAAAGTTCTGATTCAAATTGAAGTGCACTGAACGGTTCGTGTGTCGTCAATTCCGGTGTTTTTCGATAGAAAATGTTCGCGGATGGCTGGTAAGTGCCATGAGAGGAAGTTCGAATTTTCTGTGGCGGATTATCAACATTTCTTCAATCAATGGTCAGAAAGGTCAATTGGGGCAAGTAAATTATTCGGCATCCAAGAGCGGGATCCATGGATTCAGTATGGCGCTTGCACAGGAAGTCGCCCGTAAGGGAATTACCGTGAACACAGTCTCTCCCGGATATATTGCCACCGAAATGGTTATGGCAGTCCCTGAAAATATCCGTGAACAGATCATAGCTGGAATTCCTGTAGGTCGCTTGGGTATGGTTAATGAAGTGTCTGGGCTCGTTGATTATCTGGCGTCTGAATCCGCAGCATTCATAACCGGAGCGAATATCGCTGTCAACGGCGGCCAGTTGATGTTCTGACCCCCTACCTAACCCTATTTATTTTTAAGACCAGTATTAGTTTTCGTCATTACTATCACTCAATTGCCGAAAGCGGAAATACAGTAGCAGCAGTAAAATTCCAATGCCGAATGGATATTGCAGAACGCCTAAGAAGAAAGCCATCAGAGTCAAAGCCAATAACAACGCAAGCAAGAATAAAAGAAGATCGAATTTCATCTGTACACCCCTAAGAAATTTGTGACTTTAGAATCTAAGTAAGCGCTATAACGCATTGGTATGTATGGGTTTCAGGAAACGCCAGGAAAAAAACCAGCTATACTTTTTTGTAACAAATAATCCAGGTTTATTCCTTCGTACTGCGTAAATCCCAATAATTAAAATTAATTTCTATTAGCCTTTTTCACATGATGGAACAGATAAAAATTCTATATCTGAATGATGATATCTCATTAGCGGATACAACTAAAAGCTACCTTGAAAAGAAAGGCTACTTTGTTGAATTGGCGAATGATGTTCAATCGTGTTTAAACAAAATTTGTGGGGCTTGTTTCGATATTCTTATTTTAGATATTTCCATATCTGGTGCTTTGGATGTCCTTAAAAAGTCGTCCAGTGAACATACGATTATTGTTCTCTCAGGTGAATCTACCCCTATAGTATCGGATGCTATGCAACTTGGGTTTGCTCATTTTGTCCCGCAAGAAAACAGCGAGTATTTTAAATTGTTAACAGCGTGTATTGGTAACCTTGTACACAAAATTCAGCTGGAAAAAGAATTATGTAACAGTAAAAGAATTGCTGAGCGCGTTCAATCTATTGCCAAAGTCGGTAATTGGCAATATTACCCAGGTGCAGATGTTGCCGAATGGTCTCATCAGGAGTTTCGTAATTTTGGTTTTACACCGGATTCAATTTCTCCCACCTACGATAAATACATAGATCTTGTACACCCTGATGATAGAGCCTTAGTTGAACAATTTAATGTTAACTGTCTCGGGAACCATGTACCCACCGAGTTTGTATTCAGATTGTTACTGGATGACGAGAGTACTCGATATATTCGAGCGATCACAGAAGTTGATGTGAACGATAAAAATGAAGTGGTGCGGGTCTTCGGTGTTAGTCAGGATATCACCGAACAAAAAATGATCGAGTCGAAGTTGCAACAGGCGGCAACTGTCTATGAAACTACGACTGAAGCAATCTTTGTGACAGATGTCAGAAATATCATTATTTCCATTAATCCGGCGTTTACTCTGATTACTGGTTTTACAGAACAACAATCGATTGGTAGAACCCCCAGTTTTCTTGCTTCTGGCTATCATGATGACAATTTTTTTCAAGAGTTCTGGCGTAAGCTAAAAGACCAAAAAAACTGGCAAGGGGAAGTATGGAATCGGCACTCTGATGGACATATTTTTCCTACCTGGGAATCTGTTACTGTCATCAGAGATTCTGAAGGTAATATCATTCAATATGTTTCCATTTTTAGTGATATTAGTAAACGGAAAGCGGATGAAGAGTTAATTCGTTATCAGGCTAATTATGATAGTTTAACCGAACTGCCTAACCGAACCCTGTTTCTTGACCGGATAGAGCTGGCGATAAACCAGGCGAAACGTAACAAAAAACGAGTCGCCCTGATGTTATTGGACTTGGATCGGTTTAAATGGATAAACGATACTTTGGGACATAAAGCAGGGGACTTACTTTTAAGGGATGTTGCCAAACGTTTAAACTCAGTCATTCGTGGTTCTGATACAGTTGCCCGCTTGGGCGGCGATGAATTTATCCTTATCCTGCCTGATTTGGAAAAAGGAGTTTATGCTGAAATTGTAGCCAAAAAAATTTTTTCAGCCTTTTCGGAACATGTGGATATTGAAGGGAATGAGGTGATTATTTCAGCCAGTATAGGCATTAGTGTTTATCCTGACGATGGCAGTGATAGTCAAAGCCTGCAAAAGAATGCCGATAGTGCAATGTATGCTGCAAAAGAAGCAGGACGGAATCGCTATCATTATTTTACCCCTTTATTGCAGGCGGAATCAGAAAGACGATTCACCGTGATACATCATATGCGGATGGCGATAGAACGCGATGAGTTTTCACTGGTTTATCAACCTGTCATGGACATTACGAATGATCAAATAGTGAGTGCGGAAGCATTGATTCGATGGACACAAGCGGATTTGGGCATTGTTTCTCCAGCTGAGTTTATTCCATTAGCCGAAGAATCGGGTCTAATACGGCCGATTGGTGACTGGGTGGTACGAAGAGTGGCTCAGGACATGCAGCATTGGCAACAGTCCGGTTTAGGCTCCATTCATATTTCAATTAATAAATCTCCAAAGCAATTTTCAAACGGAACTTGTGATGAGGATTGGAACAATGTGTTTATGGCGCATGGAATTCCTTTGACTAATATCACAGTAGAAATCACCGAAACGGTATTTATGGAAAAAGAACGCCATTGTGTGAATTCATTAGCTGATATGCAGGCAATGGGGATGCAAATTTCTCTGGATGACTTTGGTACAGGCTATTCGTCCCTAAGCTATCTTAAACGTTTTCCGGTTGATATTCTTAAGATTGACCGAGAATTCATTAACGACATTGCGACAGATCCTGACGATGCTTTATTGGTTGAAACGATAATTACATTGGCTGAAAAAATGCAGATTAAAGTTATCGCTGAAGGGGTAGAGACGGAGGAGCAGTTAAGGTTTCTAAAACGGCACAATTGTCGTTTTGTACAGGGGTATTATTTTAGTAAGCCACTACCGATAGATGAATTTGAATCATATCTTTTAAAGTACTCGCCATCGTCGAGTCTTCAATGTCTTGCAACGTAGAAGACGAATCTCCCGGCTGCCTGACTACACTGCGTATTATTCGAGGGTTATGAGCCGTTGAAATTGCCACGCTCGGTTTTGAGCTTATCGTGAAATAGGCTTCCTATCCCTCACATTAAAAGTCTTCATCCAAGAAAGCGGTTCAATAGCAATGCGAAACCTGAAAAAAACCTTTCGAAAAATGTTTTATTTCGGGCGTAACTTATTAAAAATAAATCTGTGTTTTCCACAGACCGATAAAGATAGTCGTCGCTGGTGCATAGTTCGTCAACCAGATTGAGTTCAAGCGCACGGGTTCCGTACCAATGTTCTCCGGTGGCAATCTGTTCGATCTCAACCTGCGAACGATTAGCGATCACAAAATCCTTAAATAACTGGTGAGTCTCATCGATATCTTCCTGAGCTTTGCGACGACCTTTATCAGTGTTCTCTCCAAAAACCGATAAAGTCCGTTTGTACTCCCCAGCTGTAACCTGCTCATAGTCAACGTCAAAATTCTTTAAAAGACGATGAAAGTTTGGCATTTGACCAATGACGCCAATCGAACCAATTATTGCGAACGGTGCAGCAATGATTGAATCTGCAACGCACGCCATCATATAGCCGCCACTCGCGGCGACTTTGTCTACCGCAACGGTTAGTTTAACGCCTTTCTCACGAATCCGTTGAAGTTGGGACGCTGCGAAGCCGTAGCCATGGACTGTCCCGCCAGAGCTTTCAAGAACCAAAACGACCTCATCCTTTTGGTCGGCGATTGTTAATATTGCGGTAACAATTTCCCGAAGGGACGCAGCACCGCTTGCCCGTATATCGCCAACAAACTCAATTACGAATATGCGTTTCTTTTTTGGGGTAGTTGAAGACTTTTGTTCGTGCTTTTGCCTGGTTTTCAAGTCATGGATTTCTTTTTTAAAAGCCTTTTTTGTGAAAACCGCCGATTTCATTGCCAGACTCATGTCTTGGTACTTATCATTGAGGTTTTTAACCTTTAGATGTTCTGGATCGGCCGCTTTTGCTTTAGCAACAAGACGAAGAAATATAAAGGTTGCAATCAGCACTACTGCCGCAACTGTTAGAAGTTTCGCCAGGAACATGCCGTATTCTGTGAAAAATGTGATCAATGTGTGTCCTTATTAATGCTGTCTGATTCAACGATAACCAAATCAATAGCCAATCGCAACAAAGAATAGTTCCAGAAGGTCAACTCTTCCTGGCCGATTAGAATATAGAAGAGCGAAAAACTGGCTATATGTGCTATATTTATGGCCATATATTCAATTGAGAGGCTCATGATGACTAAAGCCACTATATCGCACTTAAAAAATCACTTGCCTGAAATCGTTCATGATGTTGAAAAGGGGCAGGATATTCATATTACACGGCACGGAAAACCTGTTGCGGTGATCGTGTCAATAGACCGATATAGCCGTGCGTTTAGCTCCGGTAAAGGTATTTTTAATGCATATTTAAATTGGCGTACACTTCATCCTGAAGCGAGAGGGTTTACTGATGAAGAAGTCGATAATATGCGTGATAAAGAGCCACATCAGCCTTCTGATTTTAGCTGGGGGTAGATGGTAAGGGTCGTGCATTTTATAGCTTCCGAAACTGACCGGTTTCTCCATCGCCTCTTCAGAGGTATAAATAGTGTTGATCTAATCCTTTAGGAGCGAGGATTCAATAATATACGAATCTTGACTTGT
>CAZGQY010000125.1:0-12316 GCA_964528035.1 uncultured Methylococcaceae bacterium
GACAAACAATTATCCTGCGTCAATCTTTCGCATATTATTAAAACCTCGCTCCTTACTCCAGCGTAACAACAATATTTTCTCTCGTCTATCGCTCAGAATAATAGATTCGCGCTAGAAATTCCGTATCGACGCCAAAAAAATATAAAGACCTCAATACCCACATACTGACAATGGTTCTTAGCGCCCCGCGATTTTTCCATCGCCGACTGGATGTCTCAACTACCTGACGCAGACAATGGCCTGGACATATTTTTTTTAACCGCTTACTTAAAGCAATATCCTCCATCAACGCAATTTCCGGATACCCACCCTCATCAAAAAACACCCTGGAATTCACAAAAATAACCTGATCACCCGTTGCAATTCCTGTCAATCGGGAACGCCAGTTAATAAATAACTCAATTACCCTGTAAATTGCGCGCTGGCCAGATAAACGAATATCAAACCGTCCCCAAATAATGTCATTCTCGTCTATGTCCTTTAGTAAAGGTATTACATCGTCCGGCAAGCGAGTATCCGCATGTAAGAAGAATAAATATTTGCCTCGAGAAGCGCGTGCACCTACATTCATCTGAACAGCCCGACCAGCAGAACTTATTAATACTTGATCAGCCACTCCGGTGGCTTTCGCGACTGTATCATCCCGACTGCCCCCATCAACAACAATCACCTCTGCTCCATCATTACGCAAACCATCAAGAGATTTCAGTAACGATTCAATCATAAGCGCTTCGTCTAAAACTGGAATAATAATTGAAAGGCAAGGAATAGAAATCACCACGAGAAATTGTGCTTCCAAGAATATTTTTTGACAAAAAAGAGGCGAATATTTTGCCAACAGTTCAAACTATTGAATGCCTGGTTACCTGCCCAGGATTATTGCTGTACAACTTACAGGAAATATATACCCGCCCCGATTAATCAATGACCTGTATCCTAAGCACAACGGCTTAAGTCAATACCCTTTTTAAATAAAACTAAAGGTATAACCTCCAATATCTCTATTGGAGCCAACTATAGACAAGCGAACACTAACCGTTGAACCCAAAGGCATGGTAGAACCTTTTTTAAAATCTGACAAATATTCTTCCGGATAAAATACCCGTTGTGCGATAGGTGAACCGTTGAAATGATTTAATACTAACTTCAATTTGGGTAATTCGATCGGTATGCGTCCTCCATTGACCATTACCATATGAAATTCCAGAGTGTTTTCTTCGACAGCCAATAATTTTCGCTCTATGACTTCTATATCCAGTGGATGCCGATAAACAGGCAACTGACAGGTGACCGATTTGCAAATTCTCTCCAGTAAAGGCCTGATCGATTCAGTCTGGGCCAACCTTTTTCCTTCAAACACGACTATCTGCGCCCCAACTAAAAAAAACATGCAAAAGACCCCAAATATCCATGTAACACTTGAACTTACAGACCTTTTTTTTACCTTTCCTGAAAGATAATGCACCTCGGGTTCCTCTGTTGTATCATCTACCGGGATCACCGATTGTTCTACCGACAAAACCGGTAGATCGCGAAAATCTGAAAAATGACTGTCGAATGCGATGTCAGACAACGAACTAATTGCATCGAATATTGTATTACACCTGGAGCAATTCACCTGCCCCTGGCCCATTCTAAGTTCGGTCACACTGATGCTATACGCGGTATTGCATTCCGGGCAATGTGTATACATGAATAATTGTCGGGAGTCTGTAAATATTTAAAGAGGCTTATCCGGAAACAGAAAGCCTACCTTGCTTAATTCCTTCTAGTCTAGCCCATTCTTCACGAAGCACAGGAGTCGAAAAATCAAAATGCGAAGCATAGTGTTCTGATACAGCATCAGTTTGTGTAGCCAATATTCCGGATAGCACCAAAACACCGCCTGGCCGGACAAATGACCCGATCAATTCGGCCAGATCAATCAAGGGTTGCGCAAGAATATTCGCAATTACAATATCGGCCTGATTCTCATTGATTTCTTCAGGCAAATAACAAGCTACCTCTTGATCAACCTGATTCTTACCCGCATTGTCTCGAGTGGCTATTAACGCCTGAGGATCAATATCCACCGCGTCGCAATGTTCAGCCCCCAATAAAATCGACGCTATACCCAAGATACCCGAACCACATCCATAATCGACAACAGTTTTGCCAGCCAATTCCTGTTCCGCCAACCACTCCAGACACAAAGAGGTTGTTGCATGGGTTCCTGTACCGAACGCCAGGCCAGGATCTAATAGAAGGTTAACTGCCTGACTATCCGGTGGATCCCGGTCAGTCGGACATACCCAAAATTGCTCGCCAAACTGCATCGGTTGAAAATACTGCAACCAGGCTCTTTCCCATTCCTGATCCTCCAATTGGGTTATTCGCCAGAATTCCAATTGAATCCCATTGAGCTGAGGGATTAATTTTTCTTGAATAACCTGTAAATCGACTCCTTGATCAAATAGTGCGCGTACTTCGGTTCGATTCCATAGCGGATGTGTCTCGGGAGCAGGCTCGTACAACGGTTGATCACCCGCATCACTAAATGTTACCGAGAGCGCGCCAATACTCATGAACAACTCTGAGACCTGATCAGAAGTTTTTTCCTCTGTTATCACTGAAAGCTGTTGCCAGGACATAATGGATATTACAAATAACGACGCCCAGAAAAAAGCGGAGACATATTGACTATTGATTTAATGCACAGAAAACTGAAAAGCTTTCGTAAAAAAATAGGGATTTACCAGGGATGACTGCTACTTATAGTCAGTCACTCAAGCTTTACAAACCCAATTTTTTCTCTAAATAATGGATGTTCTGGCTACCGGAAATAAATGCTCCATCATTGACAATGTCACGATGCAGCAAAATATTCGTTTTAATACCCGCAATCACCATTTCGTTCAGTGCGGTTCGTAAGCGCGCCAAAGCACTTTCCCTGCTTTCACCATGCGCAATCAGCTTACCAATCATTGAATCGTAATAAGGAGGCACACTGTATCCATTATAAATGTGGGTTTCAACCCTAATTCCAGGGCCTCCCGGCATATGAAATTGTTCAATTACACCCGGGCTGGGCATAAATGTTTCAGGATCTTCGGCATTGAGCCGACATTCGACAGCATGGCCTTGAATTTTTACTTCGTCCTGAGTAATAGACAGCTTGTCGCCTGCAGCAATTCGAATTTGTTCCTTAACAATGTCGAAACCACACACCATTTCTGTAACAGGATGTTCGACCTGCACGCGAGTATTCATTTCGATGAAATAAAATTCGTCATTTTCATACAGGAACTCAAAGGTACCGGCTCCGACATAACCTATATCCTGACACGCTTTGGCGCAACGCTGACCCATCCTTTGTCTTTGTTCCTCGGTTATACCAGGCGCCGGTGCTTCCTCAATCACTTTTTGGTGGCGTCGCTGTGTCGAGCAATCTCGCTCACCAAGATGAATCGCATTGCCATGAGTATCCGCTAAAACCTGAAATTCTATATGACGTGGCGTTTCAAGAAACTTCTCCATGTACACCGTTTCATCTCCAAACGTTGCCTTCGCTTCGGATTTGGTCAACGTCACTGCATTCAGGAGTGCCGCTTCAGTATGAACTGTCCTCATACCCCGACCGCCACCACCACCTGAAGCTTTAATAATTACCGGATAACCAATCTCTTTGGCCAACCTCAAAGTCTTACTCTTATTGTCATCCAGGGGATCACCTGATCCAGGTACACAGGGTATTCCCGCTTCCTGCATCGCTCTTTTCGCTGAAATTTTATCCCCCATCAGACGAATCGTTTCCGGACGAGGACCAATAAACACGAAACCACTCTGAACGACCTTTTCGGCAAAATCGGCGTTTTCTGACAGAAATCCATACCCCGGATGAATCGCTACAGAGTCAGTCACCTCGGCAGCACTGATAATCGCCGGCATATTCAAATAACTCTCGTTGGATGGCGCAGGACCGATACATACCGATTCATCCGCAAGCAACACGTGTTTTAATTCCCGATCCGCCTCCGAATGGACGGCCACAGCCTGTATACCCAGTTCACGGCAGGCTCGGAGAATTCGCAGTGCAATTTCCCCTCTATTAGCAATTACAATCTTATCGAGCATAATCTACGGAGGATTAGTTAAATTAAAGGAATGGAGCCGAAATAGAACGACTAAACTTATTCAATCACGAACAAAGGCTGGTTATATTCTACTGGCTGAGCATTTTCTACAAGTATCTTGCTAACCACACCCGCTTTATCAGATTCAATCTGATTCAGTATTTTCATTGCCTCTATGACACACAATGTATCCCCAGCACCAACCTGCTGGCCGACCTTAACAAAATGCTCCGACTCCGGCGAAGGTGCCAGATAGAAGGTTCCTACCATCGGTGAAAGAATTGTATGACCTGCTGGTACTTCAGCTTCAACTTCTTTGACAGCAGGTGACGCTGTGCTTATTTCACGCCGAACTTCCTGACTTGTACCGCTTATTACAGGTGCCGGTGCTACTAGTTGAGAACTACTGTAGCGGCTGATACGAACCGAATCTTCGCCTTCATGAATTTCAAGCTCGGCGACATCCGATTCTTCTATGATCTCTATGAGTTTCTTTATTTTTCTTATATCCATCATGACGATATGCTCTCATCCAAGTGTTGGAACGCCGCCTGCAAAGCCAATTCGTAACCTGCCGCGCCAAATCCGCATATTACACCGAGCGCAATATCGGAGAAATAGGACTTTTTACGAAACGATTCCCGGGCATGTATATTGGACAAATGCACTTCGATAAACGGTATGCCTGTCGCCAGCAGCGCATCACGTAACGCGACACTGGTATGCGTAAAGGCAGCCGGGTTAATAAGCACAAAATCAACTGATTCCTGATAAACTTTATGAATATAATCCACAAGCTCATGTTCCGCATTTGACTGAAAAAACTGCAAAATGCTTCCGCGCTCCGCAGCCAGATATTCAAGCTTTACTCGAATATCTTCCAGTCTGGTACGCCCATAAATCTTCGGTTCTCTTACCCCTAACAGATTCAGATTTGGGCCATTCAGAACCACGATTTTAGCCATAAAGCGGTTTACTTATACTCGACTTTCGTTAACACATCAGCGAATTACCCAACATAATGGCTTATTCTGAACGATCACTTCGGTTTTGTCCATATTCTTGTTCGTTCGAATACGATCGCCGCACGTTTGCTACACTAACAACACGTATCCCCAACAGAAAAGAACTTGGGGCGCAATCGAAGAATCACGACATCGCTACAACAAAGGCATGAGCTGTTTACGAATCTGTACGGAACTGAATTTGCCTGGATGGGAATGAACCAGCCGCCCCTGACGATCCAGTACGGCAGAAAAAGGAACAATTTTCGCAGAATTTCCCAGTAGCTCAGACAATCCTATACCATCCAAATCAGACACCAGATTTGGATAATTCATTTCAATTGTACTCAAATATTGCCTGACTGGGTCGGTTTCTTCTATGGCAATGCCTATAAACTGCACACCCTGACCAGCCAGTTCTTTTTGCAAGCGAATGAACTCGGGAATTTCCTCAAGGCATGGAGGACACCAACTTGCCCAAAAGTTAATGATTATGACCCGGCCTTTCCATTCCGAAATATTACGAGTAACACCATCAATATCAGGAAATGAAAAATCTGCAATTATCGGATATTCCTTATTTGCATCAGACCTAAAGGCTTGATAGGTCAAAACGCCGCCGATAAGTGCTACAAACATTACAACACTGATCGTAATAGTTTTAACCATTCGGTAGAAACCTGTTTAAATGTTCAAGAAAAATATCGGCGCTTTTAAAGCCAACCACGCGATACGCTCCACGTTCAAGCATATCAGGCCCAAAAAATAATGTTGCTGGAGGGCCAACCAAATTGTATCGCCCCAGAAGTTCCTTGTTTGCCAAAGAATCATCGGTAACATCCGCCTGAATCAGGATCATTTTACTCAAAGCCTTCTGAACACCTTGATCAGTAAAAGTATAGCGATCCATCTCCTTGCAGGATATGCACCAATCTGCATAATAATCCAACATCACCCATTGACCTGATGAATGGGCAACCTCAAGATATCTGTCAACTTCCGCCACTGACCGTACAGGAAGAAAATCCAGCCCATGCGTTTGAGCAGAAGATTCAACACCAGAAAAGCCACTCAATGGCTGCAGCGGATCGTTCCGCCCGGATGCAACACCAATAATTAATATTACGCCCGCTGTTAACATTATTATTCCACAACCCTTCCAGAGCTTCGCCCAACCACTGGCTGGCTGCGGCAATGCATCCACAGCACCAAGATACACTGCCGGAATAATTAACAAGGCAGACCAAAGCAACATACTGACAGGATCCGGCAAAATCCGCTGCAACAACCACACGGCAACCACCAAAAGCCCGACGCCAAACACGGCTTTTGTCGCGTTCATCCATACACCCGCTTTGGGTAACAATTTACCCGCAGACGCCCCCAGCACCAGCAAAGGAAACCCCATCCCCATACCCATGGCAAACAGAGCCACACCTCCCAATAAAGCATCGCCGGTTTGACCGATATAGACCAAAGCTCCGGCCAGGGGAGCCGCTACACACGGACCAACAATCAATGTAGAAAGCGCACCCATTAGAGCAGCAGCCCAAAAAGTTCCACGATCTGGCTTATTGCCAACGCGAACAAGTCGAGACTGAATAAATCCCGGCATTTGTAAGGTATAAAAATCAAACATCGATAAAGCCAGTAAAACGAAAATTCCGCTAAATGACGCAATGACCCAGGGTGTTTGAAATACCACCTGCAGATTTAGTTGACTGCCGAATTTCCCGGCAACAACGCCAAATACTGTATAGGTTAACGCCGACGCAAATACATAGCTTAACGACAACAAAAAAGCCCGAAGCGTTGTAATCGATTGACCCTGTCCAACAATAATTCCGGAAAGAATCGGTATCATTGGGAACACACAAGGCGTAAAAGCCAAAAGCAGCCCAAATCCGAAAAATGTGGCCGCCGTAAGCCAAAGCGAATCATGGCTTAAATCCCGGGCAATTTGATCTTGCTCAGACAATTCAAGTTCTTGTTGAGCCGGCAGAACTGCGTCCATCCCGGCCTCAGGCAATTGCAATGAAACCTTTTTTTCAATGGGTGGGTAACACACCCCTTTATCGGCACAACCCTGGTAGTGAGCAACCAGACCGATATCCACTGGCAGGGTATTATCCCGAGTCAGAGGCAACTCAAAATCGACCGCCTGACGAAATACTTCAACATCACCAAAGGCTTCATCGTGTTGAGGCGATCCATGAGGAATCTGATAACGCCCGAGACCGACCCCCTGCGCATCGACTATAGAAAAATCAAATTTTTCCCTGTAAAGATAATAACCGTCCGCAATTACCCAGGAGACTTTTAGCGTAGTTTCGTCCTGAACCGTAGCCTGAAATCGAAACGCTTCATCTGCGGGAAGAAGTTCATCCTGAAACACGTTTAAGCCAAACAATTCCCGATTGTTTGAAAACGATTGATTCAAGTCTACCTGAACACTTTTGCTCTTAGAAAGACTTTGCTCTAACGGTATTTTCAGCGTTTTTTTCTCAGGTGGATAGCAGATACCTATATCGGCGCAGCCCTGATAAGCCACATCCAGGTCCAATTCTCCCGCTGATTGATTTCCAGAAACCAGTGGCAATTTAATCTCTACGTGGTCTCTGAGTATTTCTACGTCTCCAAAATAATCGTCATGTTTAATTTTTCCCTTGGGAATAACCGGCACACCCAGACTAACGGAATCGGTCTTGCTGAGAAATTTATACTTGTCCCGATATAAGTAGTACCCGTCTGCAATATCCCATGACAATACCAGCATATTTCTGGACTGCGATTTCACAGACAGCTTAAACGCTTGATCGGGGGGTAAAATCGCCAAAGCCTCAAAGGAAACCCCAACACTGCATAAAAAAAGCAGCGTAACCAGGCTATAGCGTATCATTTTGAGTCCAGACATTGATTAATCCAATCCAGGTAACTTGAAGAACCGTGTTGCAAAGTGACCGCTATCACCTCCGGAAGTTCATAGGGATGATGTTTTATTACAAACTGTTCCAGATCAGAATAGACGTCACACCGTGACTTGATCAGTAACAAACATTCTGTGGCGGTTTCAACCTTAGCGGCCCAGGGATAAATCGAAGTCACACCAGGCACGATATTTACACACGCGGCCAGTCGCTCACTGATTATTTTCTCACCCAACGAGGCTGCAACCTCAGCATCAGGGCAGGTACAAAGTACCAGACAATAATTTTCCTGCATTAACTTACATTTATTAAATATTTTTAGAGGAAACAACCATTTCGCTAGCAACAGATTTAAATAACCTGCTGTGTTGAAGAACCTGAGAACCTTTCAGGTCTTACAATAACACTTCAAGGTAATGCAAAAATTGATAACCCGCTACACGCCTTGAATACAAATAAAAGTCCTGCGCCCGTTAATTCACGCCTGCAGCAAAATTGTATAGGCAATAAAAATTATTTGGTTCATTCAGACATTCGCGTTTATTATTGTAGAATATCCTATTTTTGCGTATTTTGGTTAAAAACCTGCGTCGCCAACCCAGAACCACGATCTCACCGACCCCCTTATGAACATATTTCGATTACTTTTTATCTTTTTTTTAATCGTCCCCATCCTGGAAATATATTTCCTCATAAAACTCGGGGGTATTATCGGAATATTTCCCACTGTCATTCTGGTTGTTACAACCGCCATGCTGGGTGCAGCGATGCTGAGAAGCCAGGGATTTCACACCATGAAAAAACTACAGGATGCGATCGCTCGGGGCGAAGTTCCTGCCATGGAGATTATCGAAGGTCCCATGCTGTTAGTTGGAGGCGCTCTTCTACTCACTCCAGGATTTTTCACTGACGCCATGGGCTTTTATTTGTTAATTCCTCAAACGCGAAATCGGTTTGCAAAGTATTTACTCAACCATCATTTCCAGGGTGTTGAGGTAAATCTTGGTGGAATGGGCAAAAAACCAGATTCATCGTCCAAAAATCCAACTATCGAAGGTGAATATAAACGTACTGATTAAACCTTATCCAAAGACAGTCGCAAAACAATCAAATGGCCGCGTTAGCCGGTTTTTTTGACGCAGCTATTCCTGGATCCACAGAATACATTGACATAATCTTCACTGCGTACTCCCGCAACTCACCGATATCAGACGGGATCGGGTGTTCGTTCTTTTTGTAGCGACCCAGAATTCGTTTCACATAATGTCGCGTTTCCCGGTATGGTGGCACGCCTTTGTATTTTTCTACCGCGCCTTCACCGGCATTATATCCGGCCAATACCAGCTTCACATCTCCGGAGAAATGTCGTGTCAACCAGTGCAGGTAAGCAACACCACCAATAATATTCTCAAGCGGATTCCAGGGATCTGCAACTCCGAACCGCCTGGCGGTCGCCGGTATCAGTTGCATCAAACCTTGTGCATTCTTTGGTGACAGTGCTTTTGGATTAAACGCCGATTCAGTACTAATCACTGCCATCACTAATACCGGATCTATTTCAAATTTCGGGGCAATCACCCGAACCCAGGCCTCTACCTTGGCCCGGCTGGTAATCATTCCTGGCTCTGGAAGTGTACAGTTTTCATCTTGTTTAGCCACAACGTTTGGAAAACGAGCCATCATGTTCTTTGCATAGCGATCACCCAGCTTGGCCGCCCGTTGAAACCAGCCCTTCGCAAACCCGGTATCGACGGGCAACCCACGTCCATTAAAGTACATCCAGCCCAGGTTATAATTTGCTTCCGAATCACCTAACAGTGCAGCATCACAATATAATCGATAGGCTTCATCGTAATCCTGCTTCACACCACGAGCCTGCTCATAACGTATCGCTTGTTGACGAAGCGATTCCGCAGAACCTTCAAATGGTGCTGCAAACGCTGCCATTGAGATGAAATACAGTGCAACTACTAGCAAACCTTTTTTCATTCGATTGTCACTATAACCTTGTTTATCAATATAAAATAATAGAAGCAATATATTTGCCGTATTTATATGCTATAGAGTTTTCAATGGCTTATATAGGTAAATATTACCGTGAACCAAAAACTGTAAAATTTTTTGACTGGCTAACACTGATCTTCAAGTAATTGTTGTAAAACCGTTTTCAGCACTCGTTTCTGGCGACCAGTCCGCATTCTGGCCGCTATCAAAATACTCTTCAATTCAACCAGGGCTCTATCAAAATCGTCATTTATCAGTAAATAATCAAACTCAGGATAATGCGATAACTCGGCGACCGAATCTTGCATGCGCCGATTAATAGTATCCGAGCTATCCTGCCCGCGACCCTGTAAGCGGGTCTCCAATACCTGAAGACTCGGTGGTAATATAAATATAGAGACGCTATCAGGGTAACCACCACGAATCTGTCTGGCCCCCTGCCAGTCAATTTCCAAAAGAACGTCCCTCCCGGAATCCAGAACATCCGTCAGATAATGTCGAGAGGTCCCGTAGCTATTCCCAAATACTCGAGCATGCTCCAAAAAAGCATCATTATCCACCATTTCGTCAAACACCTTCTGATCGACAAAATGATAGTGCTGACCATGGGTCTCTCCCGGACGCTGTTCCCGTGTTGTATGTGAGACCGAAACCACTAAACCGCCCAAACAACCCGTCAGTGCTTTCACCAAACTGGTTTTCCCTGCCCCGGAAGGGGCCGATATTATAAATAAAGTTCCTTTGTCCATAGTATTTGAGATAGCATTAAGCAAATCAGAAAAACAATTTGTAAGAGTGAATTCTACTTAAAGTATGGACGAGAAAATACAGATACCACATTAATATTGTTAATTTATATTTTATAAACGAATACCTGGGTAGGAACTGGTTAAAATTACATAAATAATAGCACTGCATTTAATAATGAACTCCGCATCTTCAAATACAGACAGTATTGTTGACCTCCTTTGCGAAGGACTCAGCAAAAATGAAGCCAGTCAAATTCAAAAAGCACTTAATATTGAAATAACCCAACCAGAGGAAGGCCCCAGCCGCCCTAAAGGTCACCAGGTCGCAATGATCCTGAAAAACCTGGGTTCCGATTATGCCGCGATCACGGCAGCAATTCTTAGTGATTCCCGGTTACGCGCCAAATTGCATACAAAATTTATAGCCGAAAATTTTGGAGAATCTATTGCTAACCTGGTTAAAAACATTAACTGGTTAAACACCTTTAACGTTTATTCGGTCAAAATTAGCTCAAGTTCTGATCAGGTCGAAATACTTCGACGCATGCTGCTGGCAATGGTTGATGATGTACGTGCCATCCTTATTAAACTCGCAACTCGCTTAGAACGACTTCGACTACTCGCAAGAGAAGATTACGAGGTTAGATTGTATATCGCTCAGGAAACGCTGGACATTTACTCGCCCCTGGCAAATCGCCTCGGCATAGGACAGCTGAAATGGGAATTGGAAGATCTGGCATTCCGATATCTGCAGCCACAAACATACAAAAACATTGCTCAATCATTATCCGAAAACAGAATCGTTCGGGAAAAATATCTGGATAATTTTTTAACAGTACTCAAGAGCGAAATTAAAAAAGAACAGTTGGTTGCCGAAATATATGGTCGCCCCAAACATATCTACAGCATTTGGAAAAAGATGCAGCGAAAACAGGTTGAATTCAGCAATGTATTTGATCTGCGTGCGGTACGCATCATAGTGGAGAAAGTTTCTGTTTGCTATAGCGTCCTTGGCATGATCCACGGCACCTGGCAATATGTTCCGGAAGAATTCGACGACTACATTGCAAACCCAAAACCGAATGGATATCAGTCGTTACATACAGTAATAATAGGACCGGAAATGGCAATGATTGAAATCCAGATTCGCACACAAACAATGCACGAATTTGCAGAATTGGGTGTTGCTGCGCACTGGCGTTACAAAGAAGGTGGCAAACAGGATTCTGCTGCAGAGAAGAGTATTCAATCCTTGCGAAAACTTCTTGAACATAAAGAAGGCAATGAAGAATTTCTGGAAGACTTTCGTACAGATATCTACATAAACCGAATATTCGTAATGACACCAGGCGGAGATTTAAAAGATCTCCCCAAAGGGTCGACACCTCTCGATTTTGCTTATGCCATACATACTGAAATCGGCCACAGTTGTCGGGGCGCCAAAGTCAATAATCGTATGGTACCACTCACGGCGAAACGGTTCTAAACTTCTTGACACGAGGATTTCATTCGTGGTGGTT
>CAZGQY010000126.1:0-6137 GCA_964528035.1 uncultured Methylococcaceae bacterium
CGATCTGGATTCCAGCGAGTTGATTGAGTTATTTTCCTGGGATGAACAAACCTTTCTGAAAAAAACTGAAGGTTCTGCAATTCGGCGAATCGGTTATGAGTGCTGGCTTCGAAACATTGCAGTAGCATTGGGGAATACACTCACTTCCAGGCAAGTCATATCTGCCCTCAGCAAAAAAACAGAGCATCCGTCCGCAATGGTACGCGAACATGTCAGCTGGGCTCTGGAGCAACATCAAAACACCTGATATCAGAAATTGTAAAGATCCCTGGTCAATTAGGAGCACGGTTTTAATAATATGCGAAAGATTGAATCCTCGCTCCTTAATATCTCCTGGTTTTAAGAAATCGACTAAACCCCTCACGCTCAAGACACTTTGCGGTTATTTCATGGCCATATTGTGTGAGATGGGTATCGTGAGTATAAAAAAGCTTATCAATATGTGCATCGTTTTTAAGGCACTCAGTCACATCAATAAAATCAATACCGTTATTAACAAAATTTTCCGCCAATAGCCGATTGGGTGCTTTCATATCAAGATTGGCCAGATCAATATTGTAATAGTTCGCCTTCAGTAACATTATAGTTTGATTGATCTGATGAAGATCCGGCAGAACAATAAAGTAATATTCAAATTTTAATGTGTCTGCCAGTTGCTTTAAACGCTGCAATTCCTTCAAAAACAAAGTATTCGCCTCCCGTAGAAACGGCGTATCTGTTCTTGCTTCACGAAATATAGGATTCATATGCTGAGGGTTGTTACGATTCAACAAAGAAAGCAGCTTCTGTCTGACAAACTGAAACGAATACATCCGTCGTGTAAATTCCATGCGATAAACCCACTTATTAATCCTGAATAGCAACGTCGGCTGCTTCTTTTTTGTTTTCCCATTGACACTATTTTTCTGTGTATAATTTTCATAAATATCAACAAAATCATTACCGATAAAAAGACTGAAAATGATGGTTTTTGGTTGCCCCAGTTCCTGATATCTCATTTCCAACAGATCCAATTGTTTATCGAGTGCTATTCCTGGAGCCCCCAGATTCAGAAAACGACCTTGCCCGGGTTTGGAAAGCAGACTGACATAAGTTTGCTGATCCTCGACACCGACACCAAAAGTAAATGAATCACCAAAGAAAGGGACTAAAATTTCCTGATCATAATAATTCGTGATCCTGCCGCCATATTCATCAATATTTGCAATATTCGAATATTCAAAATGCGTGACCTCGAAAGTGGCCTGCGGAGTAAAACTTTTAAACTCATCGTCAATTTCGACTACAGGCCATTGCCGATCACTACCGATTTCAACGGCTTGGTTCGGTTTTACCTCTTTCATCCTGAATTCAAGCCAATCAGGCGTGAATACTCTCAACAGAATTTCAACCAAAACGCACACCAGAATTACTGCAATCAGAATAGTGATTAACGATAAAATCAATTCTTTTCTTTTTGTAAACATTAATTTAAGCTATCAAAAGATATATGTTGGTTCAACCAAAAGGTGATTCTCGAAGAAGACTGGGAAACTATTGTAAACCACTCCACTGAATGGGTATCAGCAGGGTTTAAGGCAATTAAACCTATTCCAAGATCCGAAACAACGGTCTTATTCTATCGCTAATCGATCTGAGCTTTCTTTTATCGAGAATGGGATATACTTGCATGAGTGCATTCTCAAAAATTTCTAAAGACATCATCCAAAATGGCCAACGAATCAGATTTCATCGAATCACCCTGTATAGACAACTGCTGCCTGGATACGGATGATGTGTGTCTGGGCTGCTTTCGTTCGATCGATGAGATTAGGGAATGGAGCGCAGCAAACCGACCGAGAAGACTTGAAATTTTGCAAGCAACTAAAATTCGCCGAAAAGATAAAAATCGGTCAAGCCAATGCCTTTAGGAGCGAGGTTTTAATAATATGCGAAAGAATGACGCAGGATTATTGTTTGTCTTCAAGGCGTAGCAACAGGCGCATAGCAGGGCTACGCAACGGTTGCTACAACGCAGAAGACGAACAATAAGACAAGTCAGGATTCGTATATTATTGAAGCCTCGCTCCTTAACATCAATAACAAACTATTCCTTAATTGAGCGGAATAAATGTTGACTACAAAAACCAAACATAAATACTCATCCATAATTCCTGGAAATTCTATTAAAAACTTGGTTAATCCCCTCGCGTAGTGTTTAATAACACCGCAATGAAAATTAAAGTCGTTGTCACCCATAACACGATACACTGATAAAATCTGTGATCTCTGATGAGAAATTCTGCAATCACCCTTGTCATTTTCCTTGTCACAACCGCATGCGGTGATAAAAATCAGTATATTGAACCGCCACCACTCAAGGTTACGGTCGCCCAACCAATAAGAAAAGATGTCACCGAATACCTGGAATTTACTGGTACTACCAAGGCCGTAGCGTTTGTGGAAATCCGCGCGCGCGTATCCGGATTTCTGCAAAGCATGCATTTCGAACCCGGCACCCAAGTCGAAAAAGATGAGCTTTTATTCATTATCGATCCCAAACCTTACAAAGCAGAATTAATGGCTGCCGAAGCCGAACTCGCTGCAACTAAAGCAGAGTTCAATCGGGCAAAAACTGAATTGGCGAGGGCCGAAAAACTGTTTCGTAAAAATTACCTTTCCGCGACCGACAGACTCAAAAGACAAACAGAACGCGATACCGCAGCCGCGGCAATTGGCCGCTCTGCTGCCCAGCTAGAATCTGCCCGACTCAACCTCAGCTACACCCGCGTCACCGCACCCATGAGCGGCAGAGTGGGCAGAAACCGCGTGGACAACGGCAATTTGGTCGGTGAAGGCGAAGCAACCTTGTTGACTACATTGACCCAATACAACCCCATACACGCCTATTTCCATTTGAATGAACGTGATTTATTACAGGTTATGGCAATACGCCGAAAAAAGGCCCAGACTCACGAGCAAGGCCCAAACAAACAACCGGATTCTAAACTAGATATCCCAGTTTTCCTGCGTCTTGTCGACGAAAAAACTTATCTACATGAAGGTGAACTGGATTTTGGAGCATCCGGTGTAGATAGCGAAACCGGCACAATCGAATTACGTGGTGTATTTCCTAACCCAGGGAAACGTCCTGTTTTAATACCGGGACTGTTTGCCGAATTGCGCTTCCCGGTAGGTCAACACAAGGATGCGCTACTGGTGGGCGAACAGGCATTATCGGCCGATCAGAGTGGAAAATTCGTTCTTGTTGTCAATACTGAAAATGTTGTCGAAAAACGATCCGTAACACCAGGACAAGTCATCGACGGATTGCAAGTCATTCGCTCCGGCATTCAGGCCAATGACCGCATTGTAATAAATGGTATTCAGCGAGCCAGACCGGGAGCCAAGGTCGATCCAAATGTAATTGAAATGGCGTCGCTGTCCACCTTGCAACAGAAAAATAAAGAAATACTCAAAACCGATAAAGCACAGCCATAAAGTGACCTGCCTTCATTCATAGCGGACGAATCCAGCATGTTTTCGCGATTTTTCATTGAACGACCTATTTTCGCAAGTGTAATCTCCATCGTCCTGGTCATTGCCGGGGTTGTCTCGCTGTTGGGCTTACCCGTTGCCCAATACCCGGAAATCACTCCACCGACTGTAGAAGTCAAAGCCAGCTATCCCGGAGCCAACGCCGAAGTGGTTTCACAAACTGTTGCTGCGCCAATTGAGCAACAGGTCAATGGCGTGGAAAATATGTTGTATATGTCATCGGTCAGTGCCGGCGATGGCTCGTATACGCTGACGGTTACCTTCGAAGTCGGAACCAACCTGGACATGGCCCAGGTTATGGTGCAAAACCGGGTCACCCTGGCCGAACCCAATCTCCCGGAAGAAGTTACCCGTCAGGGCGTAAATACCAAAAAAAAATCGACCAGTATCATTCTGTTTATTTCACTGACATCGCCTGACGGGCTCTTTGATGAACTCTATCTGAGTAACTATGCCACATTAAACATTCGTGACCAGTTGAGCCGCATAAAAGGTATCGGCGATGTCATGATATTTCCGCCCAGCGACTATAGTATGCGTATCTGGCTGGACCCGCAGCAACTTAAATCCAGACACATCACCACCCAGGACGTACTTGATGCCGTACGCGAACAAAATATACAGGTCGCAGCAGGGCAAATTGGCCAACCACCCGTCCCGGAGGGTCAAAACTTCCAATATGCGATTAATGTTTTGGGCCGCCTGTCCGACATCGAACAGTTTGAAAATATAATTATCAAAACCGGCGAAGGCGGCAGCGTCACATACCTGAAAGATGTCGCACGAATAAACCTCGGGGGTAAATCCTACGATATCAGTTCAACCCTCAGTGGTGCACCCTCCGCAAGTATCGCTATCTACCAGTTGCCGGGTGCAAACGCGCTTGACGTTGCGGAACAGGTAGAAGCAAAGATGGAAGAATTGCGGGAACATTTTCCACAAGGTCTGGAATACAAAGTGTCCTACGATACGACTCTTTTTGTGACAGCTTCCATTAAAGAAGTCTTTGTTACCTTATTTGAAGCCGGATTATTGGTGTTTATCGTCTTGTATATATTTTTGCAGGACTGGCGCTCTACACTTATTCCCGCGATTACAATCCCGGTGTCATTGATCGCGACTTTCGCAGTCATGGGCATGATGGGATTTTCACTGAATATGCTGACATTATTCGGACTGGTATTGGCCATTGGCATCGTGGTTGACGATTCGATCGTTGTTGTAGAAGCCACCGCGTCGTACATCGAAAAAGGATTATCTTCAAAGGAAGCGGCTATTCAGGCGATGAGCGATGTCTCCGGCCCTGTGGTTGCCACCACATTGGTTCTTCTGTCCGTGTTCGTCCCCACTGCGTTTCTGCCCGGTATCACCGGCGAAATGTATCGCCAATTCTCACTGACTATTGCGGTTTCAACAATATTCAGTTCAATCAACGCATTAACCATGAGCCCTGCCATGGCGGCGATGCTGCTGCGACCCGCACCCAAACAAAAACACCCGTTTTTTCGGCGATTCGACCAGCTATTTGAACAATATTCCAACAGCTACGGCAATTTCGTTAAAACCATTGTGCGCCGAGGCGCACTGATGATGACTTTGTTTTTGCTTCTGTCAGTATTTAGCGGTTGGCAGTTCGGCAATATAGCCACCGGATTTCTGCCTATTGAAGATCAAGGCTACGTACTGGCTGGCATTCAACTGCCTGACGCCGCATCACAACAGCGCACTAATGCCGTACTAAAAAAAATCGACCGTATCCTGGAGAACACTCCCGGCATCAATGACTGGGTGTCTCTCGGTGGTTTTTCCTTGCTGGACGGTACCAACGCCTCTAACGCGGCAACCATATACATAATCATGAAACCCTGGGAAGAACGCACTGATTCCGAAACCAGCCAGGACGCTATTTTGGCTCATCTGAATCGTGAGTTTTCGCACATTCAGGAAGCCATAGCATTTGCATTTGCACCACCCGCAATCAGTGGCCTCGGTGTTGCAGGCGGCTTCCAGATGCAATTACAGGATAAAGGCGCAGTTGGAATGGGCGAACTGCAGCGCATGGCCAACGAGATGATACAAAGCAGCACCAGCCAATCTGGGCTTGGAAAGTTAAATACCACCTTTCGTGCCAATGTACCACAGCTATTTGCTGAAGTAGACCGTACCAAAGCGAAAACACTTGATCTCCCACTCAGCGACGTTTTTGGTACTCTACAAGCTTATTTGGGCTCCGCCTATGTCAATGACTTCAACAAGTTTGGTCGTACCTGGCAGGTCAAAGTCCAGGCAGACTCAAAATACCGACTGAAACCTGAAGACATCCGTCAACTGGAAGTACGCAACCCGGCCGGTAAAATGATTCCACTGAGCACCCTGATTCGGGTTGATGAGACCATCGGACCTCAAACCATACTTCGCTATAATCTATACCCGGCAGCGTCAATCACCGGTTCTGCGGCTGAAGGTTTCAGTTCTGGCGAGGCACTGAATCTGATGGAACAAATGGCAAAAACAAAACTACCCTCTTCGATGGGATTTGAATGGACAGGCATGTCCTATCAGGAGAAAAAAGTAGGCTCGGAAGCCATCGTGATTTTTGC
>CAZGQY010000126.1:6147-12274 GCA_964528035.1 uncultured Methylococcaceae bacterium
ATTTTACTGGTTTGTCTTGTACTGGCCGCACAATACGAAAGCTGGACCAGTCCAACCGCTGTTATTCTGGTCGTACCGCTGGCGTTATTCGGTATCGTCGTCGCACTCATGCTGCGCGGTTTTGATAATAATCTATACACCCAGATCGGCATTGTACTCATCATTGGTCTGGCCTGTAAAAACGCCATTCTCATCGTAGAAATGGCCAGCGAAAACCGTGAAGCCGGCATGTCAATCCTTGACGCGGCCACAGAAGCTTCCAGACGACGATTCCGCGCTATACTGATGACCGCATTTTCGTCAATTCTGGGTTTCATGCCGCTGGTTGTCGCCTCAGGCGCAGGCGCGGCCAGCCGTCAGGCAATTGGAACAGCCGTCGTCGGCGGAATGATTGCTGCGGTCATTATGTCGTTGATATTTACGCCTGTATTTTATGTCGTTATGCAGCGTTTGAGTGAATCCAGGCAATCTTCTGGAAAAGCGGTAACTGCGGAGAAATAACGATAATTTGTAACGCTGATTCATAGCGCAGCGTACCTCGGCATGCAGGCTAAAGCGCTGCGCATTGACAGCGCATTTTGAGGCTTGTAGCGATTCCTGTCTCTTTGGGTTGGGAACGGTTTTCAGGGTCAGTACTTTTGGCCCGGCTCGGGGACCCAATGCAATGCGGTAGGGACAAGCTCCCCGCGTTTCGCGCCAGCTTCTAAGAAGAAAATCGATTTGACGCCGTCAACTCCTAAACTCGTGCCCCTTATAACTTATTAAAAGACTTAAAAATAGAGCTAATAAAAACAGGCAGGACGTTCGTCATTGCTACTAGCCCCACCTGCCACATCCTTGCAAGCTATTCGGCTGCCGAATTCCATACGGAGCCAGGAAAAAGGGTCATGGACACCCACGGTGCACGCTCGGATTGACCGTAGGCAATCAGACTCTGACAAAGGGGGCGGACTGGCAGCGCGAAAACCGACATTATTGTTTCGATTATCTGGCGTGTTGTTGTTGCGAATCGAGGAACGCAGGTTCTCTGCTTGGTTGTTCCACGAGCCACCGCGAATCACGCGCGACACACGTTGCCCTTTTCCCGGCTGAAGACTGTAGAATGAAATATCGTCCGACGCAACCCCAGTGTATCCGCATGCCTCGCATGGCCGATCCAGCCTTGAACACCGGGATTGAAATCATCCCAATCCATAGTTCCTTCCCGGTAAGCTTGGGCGAAGCTACGCAGCTTTCGGGCAAAACGGTGACCATTATCATCTCGCAGCATACGGTATCCAGGAAAAACCCGGTAGCCCAATACATCAACTCCTAGACGAACTTGGAAAATATTGACTTTTTTTGGGTGAAACCGCAATCTTAAATCAATTAATTTTTCAGCAATCGCAATCGTCCATTCATGCAATTGTGATTTGCTGTTCGCCAATAAAACAAGGTCATCCACATAACGTAAATAACACTTAACCTTTAGATCTTCCTTAATAAAATGGTCAAGGTCGTTCAGATACAAATTTGCAAGGAACTGGCTGGTCAGGTTACCGATCGGTAAGGCTTTTTTGCGTTCAAATGGAGTGAATAGGTCGTCACCCGGAAAATACATGGGCGTTTCCGGCACATACTCTGGCGATTTATCGATAATACAGTCCAACAACCAAAGCACATTGGGATCTTTGATACGCCGCCGAAGCTGCCGTTTCAAAATTACGTGATCAATGTTTGGGAAATACCGGGCGACATCCAATTTTAGCGCGTAAGCATGGCGCTTTGCCCAAACTTGATACCTGGTGACCGCCTTGTGTACGCCGCGCCCCGGACGACAAGCATAGGAATCATGGATAAAGCACCTGTCTAAAAGCGGATCAACAATGTTCATCAACGCATGATGTACAACCCGGTCGCGAAACGGGGCCGCGCATATTTGACGGGGCTTGCGTTCGTAGATCGTGAATACTCGATAGCTACCGGGGCAATACGCCCTTACCCTCAATGCATTCTGAAGCTGTAAAAGCTCTTTCTCCAGATTTAGATCAAACTCCGCCACTTCATCACGGGATCGTTTGCCGCGACGGGCCTTGCGGTAAGCCCACAACAAATTCTCAAACGAAGTGATATCAGCCCAAAGACAGCCGTGTCGTTTCACCCGCTGGCCTTCATCCAGCCGCCGATTTGCCGCCCCAATTCAAACATCAACTTTCCGCCATGCTCATAGCTTTTCATTGGAATCGCCTTGAAATCAAAACACAAACGCCATAGATGCCGGCAAACTTCGAGATCGCGGTTTGCCTGAAATAGGAATGTTCGCTTGTTAGGGGCGTATGCTGCCGTAACCAAAGACTCTAGAATCGTCAGTAAACGATTTTCAAGTTTCTCGCCCAGCGTGTAACGCCTAACTTTGGGTAACTTGTCCAGGTGAGGGATTATCCACAGCAGCAAATCCCTACAATCTGAAACCGCTTTGGGAACCGATGGCTTGATTGTCTTGTTCTTCATAGGCTCAAAAAAATCGTCCGCGCTACGCGCGGAAAATACGCCGACCACTGCAACATTGAATCCACACCGCTTTATACTTCAACATCGGTTCCACCATCAAAAAGGAAAAAGTGTCAATCGGTCCTGGCAGCGCGAAAACCGACATCATCGTCCCGATTACCTGGCGAGAAGTTGAAGCGAATCGAGGAACGCAGGGAACTCAGCCCGGGTGGAACCACGAGCCACCGCGAATCACGCGCGACACACGATCGCCCGAATTAACACATAAATTCTCACCACTCTTTAAAGAGCCCTCCCACACAGAACATGTCCACTCCCATACGTTACCTGCGGTATCGTAAAGATGAAAATTATTGGGTTTAAAGCTACCCACGGGTGCCGATGAATCATTATCCCACTCACTGCCACAACCATCGCAGTTGGCGTTATCGATCCCAATCTCCTTGCCCCACCAGTAAGGACTTTTCGAACCGGCCCGCGCCGCATATTCCCATTCTGCTTCGTTAGGCAGTCTATAGCGATCTCTGGTTTTATTCGACAGCCATGTTAGATAAGCATCCGCATCCAACCAATTCACATTAACCACCGGCCGGTAGCCTCGACCACCCGGCCCGGTATCCGGATAGTCCACATCGATACCGACTCGGCGCTGCTTCCAAACGTAGAAATCGTATTGTTCGTAAGTTATTTCATATTTGCTCAAAGAATAAGGTTTAGAAATCAGTACATCTACCGGCGGATATCCCAGTCGTTGCTGATTAGCTTGACTATATTTCTCTGCAAATTCGGCGTTGGCCTCCCCTATCTGGAACATAACCCCCACTTTGACTGGTATTTCTATCATTACCGGCGATGGTTCGGCAAGCCAACCAACGTTCATTAGCCTAAACCGCTGCTGCATCAGCATATAACTCGGCGGAAATTCGTTTTTCAGTGTCCACCAATACGATTCGCCGAAAAAAGCTAAAATCAACGCGAGCACGCCCCACTGCAGATTTCTCAGCAAACGGCTCCAAAACAGAAATCGGCTTTCGATACTTTGCTTGGAGGGACGCAGCTTGCGGTAAAAACCCAGGTCACGCCAACCCGCTAGTTTCCTAACCCGACCAATACCGGCGGTGGTGCGCCAGGATTCCGCCTGCAACTTGAGCTGATCGCGATAAAAAGGCCGACCACGATTTTTTTCGATATAGGCATACAAGGATTTCCAATAACCCATCAGAGCGCCCGTATTCGGATCTTTGCCGCGCGCACGTATCAAGGTTTCGTGGATCAGATCCACGTATTGCTCGGTGTAACGCGGCGGTGATGCAGAAAATTCGGGGGATTCACTGGTAACGCTGCGGACAGTATCCGGCACACCGTTGCCGTTATCAGTTTGCGATTCGCCAACACTGGTGATCAAACGCAGACTGCCGTTGAACCCGCGGTCGCTACCGCCAGGCTCGGGTCGGCCAGACAGGTAGTTAATCACTTTCTGGCCACACTCCGGATCGTTATCGCCCGCAACCGCCCGCGCTTCTTCCAGCGAGATACGCTGGCGGGTATGGCGACCCTCGGGGTTGATCCGCGTCAATGCCAACAAAAGTTCCAACGCCTTCTGTTTACCCTTGGGCACCTCCCTTTCCAGCCGCGCCAACAGTGCGTCCGCCTGTACTTCCAGCAACCCGGCGATACGACCTTTATCACGGTACAAAGCCCCACTGAGACGATTGCCCTGACGCTGCTCCCACAGATAGTGCAACGCATTTTCCACCAACGGTAACGCACCCACCTCGTCCGCAGCATCACCCAGCATAGCGGTGGTAATTTCGCTGACATCCAATCCTGCCAACCGCGCGGGTTGTTCAATCACTTCCTGTAAACCGCCTGCCGTAATGGTTTTCAACAGGTAGCGCTTGCAGGCCGCGTTATACAAACCGGATAGGCGCGGTAATTGCTCGAATCCTTCCAAAAAGTCAATGCGCACCGTGGTTATCAAAAACAGCGGACAGTCGATGTCTTGTAGTACGTTCGCCAATTGCGCGTCGAAATGCAGTTTTTCGGTCGGATCGGAGAAAGTGAATAACTCTTCAAACTGATCGACCACCAAGATGAATGCGGTGTCATCTTCCGCGACATCTTTTAGCATGGAAGCGAACACCCGGCTGTCTCCATCTTCCAACCGCGTTAACCGTCGCTTATGGTCACGTTTTTCAGGATCAGGAATTAGTGCCTGGTCCAAAATCCGCGCCAACCGATCTAACGGCTTTTCACCCGGCATCATCGGCCCAATAATCTTCCACTTGGCAAAACCGGTTCGAGACCACAACAAACCCTGCTCTATCAGCGGCAGCATACCGGCATTGACCAAAGACGATTTACCCGACCCACTATTGCCTTCGATCTGTAACCAGCGGCAAAAAATTCCGCTTGAAGCATTAATGTTCTGGGGATGGGTCTGTGCCTGGGTACCCAAACATTTCAAGGCATCTAGAGTTTCACGACGACGTCCAAAAAACAAATGCGCTTGCTTGGGTTGGAATGCCGCAAGCCCAAGAAAAGGGGATTCTTCCGCCGGCCACGACCCAGCTATACCATCCAGCAGTGCGACTTTATCCCGAATGGCTGTGAGCATCTCGTCGGACAAAGCATCGCCCGGCGTCCATTGCTGGACTTGAAACAAGGCTAAAAACGGCGGCAACTTTTCTAAATCGCTACCGGGTAACGCAATCGGAAATATCGGCAGACGGCCCGCCTCATCGTGCGCGGATAGATTACGGATTAACGCGACTTGTACTTCGGCACCCACCCAGCGCTGAACAGCATCTTGGCCCAACAACAACACAAACGCGGAGCAATCTTGCAGCGCGGTCTGCAAACGATCCACCCAGTTATCACCCACCCGGACGGATTCTTCATCGCGGAAAACGTTGACTCCCCCTTTTTCAAGTTCACAACGCAAGGCTATAGCCGCATCCGTATCTGTGCGGCTATAACTAAGAAACACCTGTTCCACTCTGCCCGAATTAGTTACTAAGTCTGCCATGAGAAAGTAAAACTCCTCTAAACGCCATTTTCCAAAAATGGAAAACTGGAACCGATCTAATTTCAACTTGAAAATTAAAGAAATCTACTTCCTTTTACCGCATCTTTTTCGGGTTTTCTCGTTTCTCGTTCCCAAGCTCGGCTTGGGAATGCATGGCAGTAAGCTCCGCTTACAGAAAAATGCGCAGCGGAACTGTTCCTCTATGGGTTTCCAAGCGGAGCTTGGGAACAAGGAAATAATACTAACCCGAATGGAGCTTACGAAATCCGGCAAATCGACGCCGTCCAACTCCCCGGATTTTAACAGCAACGAGGCCCACGAATAAGGAGAATAAACGCCCTTTTTTATCAATTTGAACTGTACGGAAGGACCTGTAAGTTGTCAAATGTGACGTTCTCGGGTGAAAAATGAAGATAAGTGGTCATGTTCTTTTTACTACATGTTATAAGGGAATTTAGGGGGTCAAAGGAATTTAGGGGGTCAAATCTTGACTTATACCTTTTAAAAGCTTCACAACTTCTGCATCCTTTTTCATAAACGTGTTGAGTCGCCCGATCGTGCGTGACACTGTACTGTAATGCTTAACATTAAAATTCCTAGCAATTGTTG